>CAJOMY010000072.1 GCA_905235775.1 uncultured Bacteroidales bacterium
GATAACAGCAATTGCTTTAATACTTTACCAATTAATTCTATTAATGCAAATACGAATACAAACACAATCGCCAATGATATAAAACAAAAACTCCCTGCAGGCGCAGGAACTCAACAATTTCTCTTTCGGCCGGCAGGCCCCCGTCGTCTCTCCTGAGATCCAGGGCGACAGCGTGACCTTCCGCCTGAAGGCCGACTACGCCACCGTCGTCAAGCTCAGCGGCTCCTGGATGCCGAATCCCTACGGTGACACCATCGACATGACCCGCGGCGAGAACAACGTCTGGTCCGTCAAGATCGCCCTTCCGTCCCCGGAAATCTACACCTATAACTTCGTGGTGGACGGCGTGGCCGTGAACGACCCGCAGAATGTCCTTGTCCAGCGCGACGGCACCCGCTACCTTCCGATGCTCCTCGTGCCCGGCGAGCGTACCGAGAATTATGGTGAGGCCGTCAGCCGGCACGGCACCGTGAGCCACCCGTGGTACGACAGCAAGATCCTCGGCATGAGCCGCCGTCTGACGGTCTATACGCCGTACGGCTACGAGGCCAGCCCCAAGAAGAAGTATCCGGTCCTCTACCTCCTGCACGGCGCCGGCGGCGACGAGGAGGCCTGGATCTCCATGGGCCGCACCGCCCAGATCCTCGACAACCTGATCGAGAAAGGACTTGCCGAGCCGATGATCGTGGTCATGCCGAACGGCAACCCCGGCCAGGCTGCAGCCCGCACCCTCAACATCCCGGAGAAGCAGATGAACTGGCGCGCTCCCGAAAACCAGAACGCTTATGTCAGGAGTCTCTGCGAGGAGATCGTTCCTTTCATCGAGAAGAACTTCCGCGCCATCGCGAAGCCGGAGGCCCGCGCCATCGCCGGCCTGTCCATGGGCGGCGGCCACACCATCACCGCTTCCATCCTCTATCCGCAGCTCTTTGACTACATCTGCCCGCTCTCCGCGGCCGGCAGCGCCACGCCCGAGCAGATTGCCGCGCTCAAGAAGGCCGGCGTGAAGCTCTACTTCCTGGCCTGCGGCGACACGGACTTCCTTTTCGAGGGTTCCCAGGCGCTCGACAAGACGCTCACCGAGCAGGGCCTCGACCACATTTTCTTCGTCTCCGACGGCGGTCACGTGTGGTCCAACTGGCGGCTCTACCTGAACACCTTCGCGCAGAAGCTCTTCAAATAAATTCCCATGAACGGACGACTTTTCACCCTTCTCGGCCTCGCGTGCTGCCTGGCCGCCTGCAAGCCCGCTTCAAGCCCCCAGGACCGCCTGACGGTCAACGACAAGGAGATTGACGCGCTGATTGCCCAGATGACCCTCGAGGAGAAAGTCAACATGCTCCACAGCAAGACGAACATGTCCTCGGCCGGTGTCGAGCGGCTCGGCATCGCCGACATGCACTACGCCGACGGTCCCTTCGGGATCCGCGAAGAAGGCGTTCCCAACGGTTTCCAGTCTGCGGGCTGGCAGCTGGACTCCGCCACCTATTTCCCGACGGGCTCCGCCCTGGCGGCCACCTGGTCGGAGGACCTGGCCTACGAGTACGGCAAGGGCATGGGCATCGAGGCCCGCCTGCGCGGCAAGGATGTCATCCTCGGCCCGGCCGTCAACATCCAGCGCCTGCCGGTCGGCGGCCGCACCTACGAGTACCTGAGCGAGGATCCCATCCTCAGCGCCGCTTTGTCGCTGCGCTACACCCAGGGTGTCCAGGATCAGGGCACGGCCGTGTGCATCAAGCACTTCGCCGTGAACAACCAGGAGACCAACCGCGGCAGCGTTGACGCCCAGGTGGACGAGCGCACCCTGCGTGAGATCTACCTCAAGCCCTTCGAGCGTGCCGTCGTCGAGGGCGGCGCGATGAGCGTGATGCCGGCCTACAACAAGGTCAACGGCGACTACTGCTCCGAGAACGAACACCTGCTGAACGAAATCCTGCGCGGCGAGTGGGGCTTCAAGGGTTTCACCGTGTCCGACTGGGGCGGCACCCACAGCACGATGGGCGCCATGCTCCACGGCCTGAACGTCCAGATGACGGGCAGCAACTACCTCGGCCAGCCGGTCATCGACTCCATCGCCACGGGCGCCCTGACGGAAAAGATGGTGGATGAGAAGGTCCGCCAGATCCTCCGCGTCCGCTATGCCATCGAGGCCATCCCCGACGAGGTGGCCAACACGAAGATGACCTCCCAGCCCGAGTGCCGGCAGATCGCCAAGTCGGTGGCCGAGAAATCCATCGTCCTGCTCAAGAACGAGGGGGTCCTGCCGCTTGGGGGCGGCATCAAGAAGATTGCCGTCATCGGCCAGAATGCCGTCATGAAGACCCAGTCCGGCGGCATGGGCGCCGGTGTCAAGGCTCTTTATGAGGTCACTCCGCTGGAAGGCATCCGCAATCGGGCAGGGGAGGGCGTCGAGGTCCTCTACGCTCCCGGCTACAAGAATTTCCCGGGCCGCCGCTGGGGGCCCGCTCCCGCCAAGGCCAATCCGCTTGAAGCGGCTGCCATCGATGAGCCGGCCGACAAGGCCCTCCTCGCCGAGGCCGTGAAGCTCGCCAAAGACGCTGACGTCGTGATCTTCGTCGGCGGCACCAACAAGAGCATCGAGACCGAAGGCAGCGACCGGGCCAACATCGACCTGCCGACCGGCCAGAATGAGGTCGTGAAGGCGCTGTACGAAGTCAACAAGAACCTGGTCACCGTGCTGATTTCCGGCGGTCCCACCGACCTGCGTCAGCTCGAGCCGGTCAGCCCGGCCATCGTCCAGGGCTGGTGGAACGGCACCGAGGGCGGCACCGCCCTCGCGGAGGTGCTCTTCGGCGACATCGCCCCGTCCGGCAAGCTCCCGTTCACCTTCCCGGCCAGGCTCGAGGATTCCCCGGCCTTCGCGATGGGCAATTTCCCCGACAAGACCCAGGGCGGCGACCTCTTCACGCTGCTGTACCGCGCCGACGCCACCCGCATGAGCCGTGAGGAGCGTCAGAAGCTCATCGACGCCATGCCCAAGCCGGTGTCCAAGTACACGGAGGGTTCACTTGTGGGCTACCGCTGGTTCGACACCAAGGGCGTGCAGCCGATGTACGCCTTCGGCCATGGCTTGTCGTACGTGACCTTCGGCTACGGCGAGATGACGGCTGCTGCCGGCCGGGACGCCGTGACGGTCAGCTTCGAGCTTACCAACCAGGGCGGCATGCCCGCCGACGAGGTGGTTCAGCTCTATCGCCACGGTCGAGTGGCCCGCCAAGGAGCTCAAGGCTTTCGCCCGCGTGAGCCTGCAGGCCGGCGAGAAGAAGACCGTGACCCTCACGGTCCCGGTCAAGGATCTCCGCTATTGGAATGTAGACAAGGACGCCTGGGATCTGGAGCACGGCACGCTGCAGCTCCTGCTCGGCGCCGCCTCCGACGACATCCGCCAGACCGCCCAGGTCGCCATCTAAGGCAGCGGCTCTCCCCCCCCCCGCGCTCCTTTGCGTGACCTGTAAGGTGAAGAAAATCAAGTTATTACTAGATCCGTAGTGCCTCTTTTTGGTACCACGGATCTAGTAATTGGCTGATTATCAATAAATAACGGGTCACGCAAGGAAGACGCGCCGCAGAGGGAAAGTGGTATCTCCCCAAGCGGCAGCGATTCTCGAAGAGATCGACCGGTGAGCGTGATTCGTCGCAGGATTATTCTTTCTGTCCGTCTACGGAAGAAATGGCGGTGGTCGCGGAATCCTTGTCGCGGCCCTGATGCACCTTGACGTTGCGGTAGATGTAGGAACCGACTTTCTCCTGCGTGTCGCCGTTGATCAGATCCCAGCGGACAGAGTAGGTCCCTTCTTCGAGAGCCATCCAGGCGTCGTCGCCCTTGCCGTAGGAGTAGGTCAGCTCTGCCACGGGCTCTCCGTCCTCTTCTCCGGACTTGTAGTAGGAGACGTGTGCCATCTCGCTGCTGGATGCGTTGCGCAGCCGGATGAATCCCCAGGGTGTGCGGTCGGGGGCCTTCAGGTCCCAGCTGATTTCCGGCAGGTTGATGTCGTAGTCCTTCTTGTTGCTGTCAAACTCTGCCGAACCGCGCCAGTGGTACCAGGATGCGTAGTTGATCGTGATCTTGGTCTTGAGCTTGAACGAACGGGTGTCCCCGTCCTTGACGGTACTGCCGGGGATGTGCCAGGTCCACATCGAGTGGGAGGAGAATTCCGTGCGGCAGGGGGCGGGGAAGTCCTGGTTGTTGATCTTGTTCCAGTCGTCGTAGTCGTCCGTCAGCTTGACGTTGTTCGACCAGTAAGTGTACTTGACGGTGGGGGTGGAAGAGTCGAGACTGTAGTCGATGGTGTCCAGGGAATAGTTCGTGGAGCTGGTCCAGGTGGCGCCCGCAGAGAAGGAACCTTCGCCGTGGCCACCCTGCTTCTGGCTATATCCGCCGCTTATCGTACCGGAGATGGAGACGCTCTTGCCGTTGGAATATTGCTTGGAACTGTTCTTGTTCTCCGGGATGGGACGGTCGAAGTATTCCAGACCGCCGATGGCGGAGCCGTCGGTATTGACGAGGCTTGTCTCCATGCTCATCTTGTTGAACCAGAAGCCATAGACGCGGTTGCGCGTCCAGCCGTGCTTGCCGACGAAAGGCCCCCACATGCTTGCATTGTGCGGCGTGACGGTGGCCACGACCGCATAGTAGTCTCCCGCCTTGTCGTTGTTGGCCGACTGCATATAGCAGGGATAGATCCGGAACTCCACGTCCAGGCTGCCGCTCTTGCTCAGAACGTCGGGATCGCATCCGGTACCTTTGTCGATCTGCTTGTTCAGCGAATAGGGGAAGTTGTTGGTCAGACGCTGGCCGAGATTCTCGATATTGGCCTTCAGGTCTTCATACGGAGCCGACTTGGTCATCGTCTGCTCCATCACGGACGTTTCCAGCCAGTCCACGAAGGTATGCATCCGGGTCTGGTAATAATTCAGATTGAAATCAGGCAGGTTGTCGTAGTCGGACAGGATGTATCCGTTCTCATCCCCCAGGGACTGATTGGCTTTGACGAGCGCATTCCAGTCCGCCTCGGACATGCTGGGCTCGACTTGCTCCAGGGCGCCGACTTCGGGTTCCTCCCACATGGTGTAGGTCGATCCCGAACCAAAGGCGCTGTGGCAATGGAACAGGGGTTTGTAGCCTGTCGGCTCATTGAACAGGGCGTAGACGGGCTCAATCGTCAGCAGGGACTCGTCCGTGCCGCCCGGGTACACGATGAAGGCATGGTTGGCAATGGCTTCCTGCAGAATCGGATCGTTCGCCGCCGCCTCGGCCGCTCCGATGAAAATGACCTTGGCATCGTCGATCCCGGCGGTGCGGGGGAAAAACTGGCGGATCGCCGTCTGCAGGTCGGCGGGATAGGCGGAAATGTCGCCGATATAGGCCGGCAGATCGAATGTATTCCAATCTGCGGCTTCGTTCACGACGATGTGGTGGCCCTCCTCCTCGAATCGGGTCGGATACTTGTCGCTGTCGCAGGAGACCAGCAGCAGCGCTGCGGCGATGGCCGGAAGGATTTTAAGAGAGGTCTTCATAATGGATACCAATTTCGGTTTTCAAATATATTGATCCCGCAAAGATAATCATTCCAACTTATCGTTGTTCGCTGATTTGCCGATATTTTCACTCCCGTTTTTTTCGTTATCTTTGTCCTCTGGTATGAAGAAGGTCACATGCATTCTTGCGGCGCTGGCCGTGGTCCTGATCGGCGCCCTGCTCGGCTGGAGCTGGCTGCGGGACAACAAGCTGCCCAATTTCCGCCAGCAGGCGGAGATCTATGTGTATCCCGGCGCGGCCGCCGATGACGTGCTCGAAGAGATCGCCGACAGGGCGCAGGTGCGCAACCGCGCGAGCCTGGAGCGCTGCTTCCGCTCCAAGCAGGTGGAGCGGTATCTCACGCCCGGACACTACACCGTCTCGCCCGGCGACGCGAGCGTGTACGTGGCGCGCATGCTCAACAACGGCTGGCAGACGCCCGTGCGCCTCTCCCTGACGGGAAATCTGCGCCTCAAAGGCAACATCGCCGCCAAGATCGCGAGCCAGCTGCTGCTGGACTCCGCGACGGTCCACCAGGCGCTCAACGACGACAAACTGCTCGCCCGCTATGGCTTCACCCCGCGCAACGTCTTCTCGCTGCTGACTCCCGACACCTACGATATCTACTGGACGGCCTCGATGGAGGACTTCTATGACAAACAGAAAGACGCCTGGGATGCCTACTGGACCCCGGAACGGGACGCCAAGGCGAAGGCCCTGCGCCTGAGCCGCCAGCAGGTGTCGGTGCTCGCCTCGATCGTGAAGGCGGAGTCCAACAACGAGGGCGAAATGCCCAAGATCGCGGGCGTTTATCTGAACCGCCTCAAGATCGGGATGCCCCTGCAGGCGGACCCGACCATCGCCTTCTGCTATGACTACCGGCTCAGCCGCATCCTGCTCAAGCACCTGGAGGTGGACTCCGCCTACAATACTTACAAGCATACCGGCCTGCCGCCGGGTCCCATCTGCGTGCCCACGCGCGCCGCAATGGAGGCCGTCCTGAATCCCGACTTCGGCGGCACCTGGGGCTCCGGCAACCTCTACTTCTGTGCCAATGCCGACTTCTCAGGCACCCACGTCTTCGCCAAGACCCTGGCCGAGCACAACCGAAACGCCGCGGCCTTCCAGGCTGAACTGAACCGGCGCTAAAATCGCTGATACCTTTGGATTCCCTCCTGCATGGCAGCTTCATCCAAGCAGGCCTCTGGGTGGAAGATCTCAACGTTGACCTTGCCTGCCGCAGGGCTCCAGTTCCCGATAACTTCGCCATCCTGGAGAACCACTGGCCAGAAGGTGCCCTTCTGGTCGTGGGCATGGTGGCGATGGTCCGGATGCAAGACCACCTGGCGACTCTTGTATCCGATGAGGTATTCATCGTAGGCGGGCAGGAGGTGGACCGTGCCGCTGCGGAAACCGCGGGTGCGGCAGCCTTCATGGAAATAAAAGGTAAGGTCCTTCCAGCGCTCCCGTATCAGCTCATCGGCAATGGCCTCCACTCCTTTGCGGCATTCTCCGATGTTCAGGCCGCTCCACCAGACAAAGTCCTCCAGCGTGGCGGGGCCGTGGCCGCGGAAGTAGCGCCGGGTAAGTTCCGCGAGGGCTTCTTCCCGGGAGAGCGTCGGTCCGGGCGGGATTCTGTCTGAAGAGAGCATGTAGGTGCGGTCCTTGTCGTCCAGACCGCCGCTGCAGAGGATGCCGGAGACTTCAGCCAGGTAGTTCTGATGCTTCAGCCGGGGAAGTTCATCCCGGAAGGGACTGTCCCGCACGATGTCTTCGATGTCTGTGCGTTTGAGGCTGCCGCGCCCTTTCAGCGCTTCCTGCAGGAATTCCTGGTAGCGGCGCTCGTCGGCTTCGCCAATGGACTGCCCATACATCTTCAGCCAACCCCGAATAGTGCTGTGGGCCTTGGCGGAGCAAAGATTGATCAGCCATCGGTAGTCCTCGGCGGCGACCAGATGCCAGGTGCTCCGGAAAAGGTGGGTGCGGATAATCCGGCCTTCGTCGAAATCCCGCTTGAATGCCTTCGCGGAAGGGTTCTTGGTCCGCATCCCCACGGCCCAGCGCATCATCCGGTACTCCTGCGCCTGCATCGCGCCCATCCACGCCACCACATCGTGCGGTGTGGAAAACTGCGGGCAAATGAGCTGCTGCCCCAGAAGTCTGCGGGATACGGGATTCATTTCGCGATCGTTGCCAGGTTACTCGCTTATTTGGCGTATTCAGCTGCGTTTTGCCCGGCGATCTTGCCGTTGACCACGATATCGGCAACGCCGTTTCCGCCCAGGCGATTGGCTCCGTGGACGCCACCGGTGACTTCACCGGCCGCGAAGAGGCCGGGGACGGGCGTATCGTCCGAGCGAAGGACGTGCATATCGGCATCCACCCGGATGCCGCCCATGGTATGGTGGATGGCGGGCTTGACGCGGATGGCATAGAACGGCGGCGTCTGGAGCGGAGATGTCATTTGCGTGCTGCTGCGCCCAAAGTCTTCATCCGTACCGGACTTTTGGAAGGCTGCATACCGCGCCATCGTTTCGGACAGGGCGGCAGAAGGGATTCCGATCCTGGCTGCCAGCCCCGCAAGATCCTTGTCCTCCTTCATCAGGTGCTGGTTGGCATAAGTCTCTATGGAAGACAGGGAACTGCGGACACTCTGGTCAAAAACAAGATAAGCCTCTCCCTTTTCCTGCTCCAGAATGGCTGCAGACACCACGTCCCGCGTATCCATCTCATTCACGAACCGTTTCCCGGCGCTATTCACCAAGATGGCACCGTTCCCGCGGACAGCCTCCGTGATGAGGATATGATTCTCGGCCTCGGCGGTTGGATGAATCTGGATGTACTCCATCTGTATGGTGCTGCCTCCCACATCGGCAAGCCATGAGAAAGCGTCCCCCGTGGCCCCCGGGTGGTTCAAGCTGGCAAAGCCGGAGAGGGAAGGCTGGTAACTGGTGACCATCTCCAGATTGGCGCCGAAACCTCCGGTTGCAATCACAACCGCTTTTGCCTGGAGGCGATACACGCTGCCGTCCGCATTTTCCACTTTTACGCCGGTGACCCCTCCGGCATTGCCAAGGAGTCCGATGACTTTATTCGAGGTGCGAATCTCTATGCCGGGCCTGGAGGATGCCTCTTTCAGTACTTTCATCAGGTGGGGGCCTATGGCGGTTCCGCCTTTTGGCCGGTGCGTCCGTTTCACGCTGCTGCCGCCCATGAGGCCCACGTCCGTGAGATCGGCCCCCAGGGAGGACAGCCAGGAAACCGTGGCGGCGGCGTGGTCCACGAGACTGCGGACAAGAGCCGGGATGTTCTTCTGCTTGCCGCCTTCCATCGTATCCTCGTAAAAAAGCTCCGGGCTGTCCTGGATGCCCAGGTCCTGTTGCGCCTGGGTGCCTGCCGCATTGATGCCGCCCGTGGAATAATTGGTGTTCCCGCCCAGAAGGCCCTGCTTTTCGAGAACGATGATTCGTAGGTCGCCGGCTGAAGCCGCCGAAACGGCGGCTGTGAGCCCCGCTCCGCCAGCCCCTATCACCACGATGTCGCAGCTTCCGTCTTGATAAACGACTTTCCCCGAATCACTTTGTCCCAGGGCGGCGCGAATAGCCATGTTAATGGCAGCGATCATGCCGTTGCTGGTAAGCGTGGCCCCGGAAACGGCATCCACATCACCAAGTAACGCCTGCTTCTCAAGAGCCCGTGAGATCATCTCGTTGATGGCGTCCTGGGCAAAAACCGATTCTGACTGGCTGACCACCACAATGTCGGTAATCCGATGCCCAAGCACGGTGAGCTTGACCAGTATGGTTCCGCTCCTGCCTTCTCCGGTTCCCGTCCATATGCCATCCAGCAAAACCGGTTCTACCGGAGAAGGTGCTTCCCGGGTACACGCTCCCAGGATGCACAGCAGCATGATCATCCAGGTCCGAAGTCTTCTCATCTCGATCATTTTTCCTCGTGTTTTGAATATATGCGGGCGACGATTGCGCCGCTGATGTTGTGCCAGATGCTGAACTCCACGCGAAGATCTTCCGGCTTGAGCGTGAGTCCCATGCCGAACATGATCACGCCCAGCAGGGGATTGATGAGTGTCGGCTCCAGGAGGCCGAAAATGTCCGGAAATACAAGCGCGAGGAGTGCCGACAGCAATACCGATACGCCCATGTAATCGGCAATTAATTTACAAAACCGTTTCATCCGTTCGAATACGGCAACCGCAGCCGATTGTCTTTCCCTGTTTCAATGTCCCGTTTTGATTGGCTGTAACTTATACGTTTGTCTGTCTTATTCCCTCGGTGATAGCAGGCAGGAACTGGGTCTTGCGACTGGAGATATAAGTGGTGACGACACAACCATCAGGAGTAGCGGATGCACCAAATCCTGCTTCTGCCGCTTCTTTTGATCCGTCGCCGCAGAAGGGGATGTGCGTCACGTTGGCCTGGCTGTCGCCCAGCATCATGAAGAGCATGTCGAGGCCCTGCCGCTCCCTGACGGCGGGCATAATCTGTCGCATGCGCTGGCAAAGTTCTTCCACGCCCAGTTCGTCACTGCTGATGATATTGCCGATGCCTACTTTGTATCCCTCAATCTCATACTCCTTGTAATCAGAGAACAGGATGTCCTCGTCGGTCATGCCGTCGAACGAGGTACGTGCCTTGCGCATGGCAGCATAGTAGGTTTCAACGTCGGAGATGTCTGACTGCTGCCACAGCCACTCGTAGAGCCGCTGGTCAGTGGCCGTGGTCGTGGTTGAGGTCAGGTTGTCGGTATCGGAGAGTATGCCGGAGAGCATCAGCCTCGCTTCGGTGGTGGTGGGCTTCTCTCCCAGTTCTTCGTACATGCTGGCGATGATGGTACAAGTAGAACCCACGGGCAAGGCAAAATAAAAGAGCGGTTGCGGCGTGGTAACGGAGCCTGTGCCGTGGTGGTCAATGATGTGCAGGATACGGGCTGATGACATGCCGTCGGCGGCCTGCGCGAACTCGCTGTGGTCGGTCATAATAATGTTCCGCCCTGCCGCATCGTCCAGGATGGCAGGCGCTTCGATGCCAGCCTCCCGCAATACATAAAGTGGTTCGCAGATGACCTTCCCCGCCACGCGCGCCTCGGCGTTGATGCCCATACGCTGCAACAGGCTGGCGTAGGTCATCGCAGAAAAAATGGCATCGCAGTCGGGGCTCTTGTGGCCTATCACCAGCACGCCGTCGCCATAGTCCATGCCTGTGATGATGGAACGCAGGGGTGTATTATAGACTTTAGCCCCAGCGGTATCGACACACGACACCGACAGGCACATGCAGAGAAGACATGCAAAAAGAGTCCTAAACTGTTTCATCCAAACGGCCGCGATGAATATGGCTACAATGAAGAATAATTGATGACCACAGCCCTGTCGTAATAACCCTCCGGGTCGTCGCCTTTGATATCCACCCGGACGATGCGTCCCTTGTTGTCCTTTGTATATTTAAAGGAGAAGTTGATATCGCTATAGAAGTCTTCCTTGTACGAGACAGGAAGATGAGCGCTGCTCTTGCCGATCAGGTTCGCGCTGGCAAAATTGGGAAGCATGTTTGAGTAGATGGGAAGCAGAGGATCGATCGTGTTCACGAAAGGATTCGCTTCCTTTCCGTAAGCGACACTGACGTGATACGAGCCAGAGCCCTCTTCTTCCACCATGCTCACAAGGTCCCCGCCGCTCCAGGAATAATTTCTCATAAAAGGGGTATCGTCCGTAAAGCTCACCGCGTAGGATGACAGGTAATCTCCGTCGTAGGTATAGTCCATAGTGCGGTCCGGCTCCGTGACCTTCAGGAGTTTGAGTCCGTCTCCGAATTGCAGCATGTACTTGTCGGGGCCCATGACATCGAGTTTTCCCCGGGACGCGATTTCCCAGCAGTCAGTAGCAGACACCGTGGAAGTTTCGTAATCGAAGTCTCTGATCTCAACCTGGAGCAGACGGGTTTCACCATCGCGGAAGGTGTACGTCTCAGAAACGGTTTTCACAACCCGGCCCTGGGCATCGTAAGTGGGTGTGTAGACTACCTTTGCGTATTCCCTGCCACCGGAAATGGAGATAAGCTGATAGTTACTTATAACAAGGCCGGAGTCTTTGCCGGGAATGTCATCTTTGCTGCAGGACA
>CAJOMY010000073.1 GCA_905235775.1 uncultured Bacteroidales bacterium
GCGGACAGTCCGCACAAACCGGAGAAGCCGGCGTGCACTGCATGGCCCCGAAGTCCATCATCCCCTGGTTGAAGTCGCCCGGCCGCTCCGGCGGGAGCAGCGACTGGGCGAGGGTGGTGAATTCTTTTTTCGCGGCAGCGGAGCCGACCGGCGTCGTGATGCCGAAATGCCGGGCGAGCACGCGGTAAACATTGCCGTCCACGACGGCCGCCGGCAGGCCGAATGCAATGGATCCGATCGCTGCCGCCGTGTAGTCGCCGACCCCCTTGAGCGCCCGGATGCCGTCAAGCGTGTCCGGAAAGTGCCCGGCCGCGGCGATCTGCCGTGCTGCCGCGTGCAGGTTGCGTGCGCGGCTGTAGTAGCCGAGGCCCTGCCAGAGCCGCAGGACCTCGTCCTCCGTCGCCGCGGCGAGCGCTTCCACGGTCGGCCAGGTCGCCAGAAAACGCTCCCAGTAGGCCAGCCCCTGGGCGATGCGCGTCTGCTGGAGGATGATCTCGCTCAGCCAGATGGCATAGGGATCCCGCGTGCGGCGCCAGGGCAGGTCGCGTCCGTGTGCGTCGTACCAGGAAAGGATGATCTCGGAAAAAGACGGCATGGGTGCAAAAATACATTTTTTTCGTATTTTTGTGCTGGAACAAAATTGCCCGATACGTGAAAAAGATCAAAATCCTCCTGCTTGCGGTCGCCCTGCTGGGCGGCCCTGCGGTCTTCGCGCAACAAACGTGGAATGTCGGAGCCGGCTTCGTGTTGAACCATTTCAACGGGACGGATTGTTCCCCGTTCCTCGCCAAACATTCGCTGAAAGGCTTCTATGCCGGGGTCAGCCACGAATTCTACTTCTCCGCACTGGCCGGCCTGACTTTCGAGCCGGGGGTACGCTTTGTTTATCAGTCCGGCCGCAACGACGCCGACGCCAAGCCCAAGTACATCAAGATGCACTATCTCTCCTTCCCGCTCGACGTGAAATATACCTTCAATATCACGGAAGGGGCCACGGCGGCTTTTTTCACGGGACCCGTGCTCAATGTGGGCCTGATCGGCAATCTGTATGACAAAGGCGTCTTCGTGACGGTCCGGGATCCTGCGGACGCCACGCACCAGCTCACCCGGGTGAACCTCCAGTGGGGCTTCGGGGTTGCCGTCACCGTCGCCGAGGCCGTGCAGCTGCGGGTCGGCTACGCGCTCGGCGTGAGCCGACTCGTTCCGGAGCAGGAACTGCACAACAATACCTTTTCCGTCGGCGCGGGCCTGCTTTTCTGATCGGTCATGAGCACAGTTTTCGTTGTCCTGGCCGTCATCCTCGGAGTCGTGGGGATCATCGGCAGCATTCTTCCGGGGCTGCCCGGCCCGCCCCTCAGCTGGGTCGGCATTCTGTTGATGTATTTCTTCGGCGGCACCAACGGGGCCGGCGAGACGATGTCGCCGACGATTCTCTTCGTCCTGCTCGGCGTCACGATTCTGGTCACGGTGATGGACTACGTCATCCCGGCGTGGTTCACCAAACTCACCGGCGGCAGCAAATATGCTTCCCGGGGCGCCGTCATCGGCCTGCTTGCCGGCTTGGTGTTTCCTTTGCCCGGAGGCATGATCGTGACTTCGCTGCTGGGCGCCTTCATCGCCGAGTTGCTCGTGGCCGGCAAGGACGCCGGTTCTTCGCTAAAAGCCGCGCTCGGCGCCTTCCTGGGCTTCCTTTCGGGTACGGGTATCAAGATCATCGCTTCCGCGGTGATGCTCTATTACATCATCGTTTTCATCTAGAAGAGCCCGACAACCAGGTTCCAGAACAGGTAGCGGAGGGCCTTGCCGACCAGCAGCATCAGGAAGGTCCAGCCGCGGGGTGCCTTGTAGAAGCCGAGCGCCAGCACGGACAGGTCACCCACGATGGGGACCCAGCTGAACAGTGCCAGCCAGACGCCGTATTTCTGCACCTTGACCTGCTGCTGTTCCAGCTTTTCCCGGGTGACCTTGAACCATTTCTCGATCCATTCCCATTTGCCGATCCAGCCCAGGTAGAAGGTGAACAGGCTGCCCAGCCAGCTGCCGGACGTCGCTGCGAGAAAGCAACCCAGGCCTTGTCCTGAGGTGGCCAGAATGGCGATGTAGAGGACGTCCGAACTGAACGGCACGATCGATGCCGCCAGCGCACTTCCCAGAAACAGGCCCAGCAGGCCCAGACTTTTCAGCCACTCCATCCGTCAGACACGCAGGATATGGTCCGAACGGGCCGTGACGGCGTCGCGGTGGGAGATGAACAGCAAGGTTTTAGAGCCGTGGAAGCGGGTGTGCAGGCGCTCGAGCAGGAGGCTTTCCGTCTCGGTGTCGAGCGCCGAGGTGGCCTCGTCGAGCACCAGGACGCCACCCTCGCGTAGCAGTGCGCGGGCGATGGCGATGCGCTGGGCCTGTCCCTCGCTGAGCCCGCTTCCGGTCTCGCCGCAGGGCGTGTCCAACCCGTCAGGCAGTTCATATACGAAGTCCGCGACCGCGGTGTGCAGGGCGTCGCGCAATTCCTCTTCCGAGGCGTCGGCGCGCGCGAGCAGCAGGTTTTCGCGGATGGTCCCGCTGAGCAGGGAGTTCCCTTGTGGAACATACAGGAAATTCCCGCGCAGGGCGGCCCCGGCGGGGTATTCTCCGGTGTCGTCATAGAGCGTCACGCTGCCCGCCGAGGGTCTCAGCAGGCCCAGTACCAGGCGGGTGAGCGTGCTCTTGCCTGCCCCGGTGGGGCCCATGATTACGGTCATCGTACCTGGTTTGAAGTCGTGATTGAAGCCGGTGAGTACGCTCTCCGGCCGGTCCGGGTAGGCATAGGCGAGATCCGTGCAGCGGATGCCGGGAGCGCCTTGCAGGATCACCGGGGCCGCGTCGGACTCCTGTTCGAGTTCCTGAAGCTCCATCAGCCGCTCCACCGAGGTGAACGCATGGATGAAGGCGGGGACCTGGCGGGCCAGTTCGGCGATGGGCCGCTGGACCTGGCCGACGAGCTGCAGGAAGGCGGTCATCATGCCATAGGTCACGATGCCGTCCCGGATGCCGATCACACCCCACAGGAAGGCTGCCGCGTAGCCGCCCATGAAGCCGAAGGTCATGAATCCGCGCGCCAGGGCATTGTATCCGATGCGCCTGACGGTCTGTTCCTGCACGTCCTTCTGCAGCAGGCCCAGACGGGTCAGGACGCGCTCCGCGCCGGTCAGGGTCAGCACCACAAGGCGCTTCTGCAGATTCTCCTGCATCAGCTGCTGCACCTCGGCTTCCTGTTTGCGGATGCGTTCGGTCAGGCTGCGCAGCCGGTGGAAGAAGAGGCGCGAGCCCAGCAGGGCGGCCGCCATCAGCACGAGCAGGACCCAGAGCAGGTTCGGAGCCATCTGCAACAGGTACGCGGAAGCGGCGAGGAGCTGCAGCACGGTGATGATCACATCCGGAATGCGGACGCACAGCAGGTCGGTGACCACGCGGACATCCTCTTCGAGGCGGTTCACGGCGTCACCGCTGCGGTAGGTTTCGCGACCGGTCCAGGTGCTGCGCAGCACCTGGGCGAAGGTGTCGTGGCGCAGCCCGTTGCCGGTACGTACGGTGTTGTAGCTCTCCCAGGCCGGGGCGGCCACGGAGCAGACCAGCTGGAGCAGCATGATGCCCAGCAGGATCGCGATATGCAGGGGAAGGGGCGCCTCCAGCTCGCCGGTGGCGATGTCGACCAGGCGCTTGCAGATCCACACGAAGCCCAGCGACGCGCAGATGCGGACCACGCCGAGAAGCACGCTGAGCAGGATCCGTCCCCGGACGGGGCGGATCATCGGGCGGAGGCCCCGGATCGTCTGGCGCAGCGGCATCATGCTCAATCCTCCAACAAACCGGCTTCCCGCCAGGAAGCCAGCAGTTTCTGCCCGTCGGAGCGCGCCTTCTCCGGCTCCACGTCGTAGCGGGCGGTCAGCAGGTCGACCAGCGTATCTTCCGTAAAGTCTTTCCCTTCAAGCTGCTGCCACAGGTAGGCGGCGCTGGCGTTCAGCGAAATGACCTTGCTGAAATCCACCCGGGAGAGTCCCTCTCCGGTGACGATGTATTCCCCGGCGATCGACCGGAGCACGAAGCCATCGAGCAGTCTCATATTCCAATTCGTATCAATGGGGACAAAGATAGCGATAATCGCAAAATAATTGTTAACTTTGTACGATATAGAAATAACCAAAATAATATACAAGTTATGGCGAATCCTATCAGCGTTCTCAATCACGCAGCAGACAACATCCGCATCCTGGCGGCCAGCGCAGTCGAAAAGGCCAAGTCCGGACATCCGGGCGGCGCCATGGGCGGTGCAGATTTCATCAACGTCCTTTACAGCGAGTATCTGACCTATGATCCCGCGGATCCCACCTGGGCGGCCCGCGACCGCTTCTTCCTGGATCCCGGCCACATGGCTCCGATGCTCTACGGCCAGCTGTGCCTGGCCGGCAAGTACAGCCTCGATGAGCTGGCCAATCTGCGCCAGTGGGGTTCCCCGACCACGGGACACCCCGAATTTGATCCGACGCGTGGTGTCGAGAACACTTCCGGTCCTCTCGGGCAGGGCCACGCCTATGCCGTGGGTGCCGCCATCGCCGCCAAATTCCTCGCCGCCCATACCGGCAACCCGGGCTTCGCGAAGGAGACCGTCTACGCCTACATTTCCGACGGCGGCGTGCAGGAGGAAATCTCCCAGGGCGCTGCCCGCATCGCCGGTGTGCTGGGCCTGGACAACCTGGTGATGTTCTATGACTCCAACGACATCCAGCTCTCCACGGAGACCCGCGAGGTGATGAACGAGGACACGGCCGCCAAGTACCGCGCCCTCGGTTGGGACGTGCAGGAGATTGACGGCAACGACGCCGCGCAGATCCGCGCCGCCATCGAGAAGGCCAAGGCCGTCAAGGGCAAGCCGGCCCTCATCATCGGCAAGTGCATCATGGGCAAGGGCGCCCTCAAGGAGGACGGCTCCAGCTACGAGCGCAACTGTAAGACCCACGGCGCCCCGCTGGGCGGCGACGCCTACAAGAATACCATCAGGAACCTGGGCGGCGACCCGGAGAACCCGTTCCGGATCTTCGACGACGTGAAGGAACTCTACGCCCGCCGCGCCGAGGAGCTGAAGAAGATCGCCGCGGAGCGTCATGCCGAGGAGAAGGCCTGGGCTGACGCCAACCCTGAAAAGGCCGCTGCGCAGGCCGAGTGGTTCAGCGGCAAGGCCCCGAAGATCGACTGGAGCAAGTGTGTCCAGAAAGACAACGACGCCACGCGCTCCGCCAGTGCCGCGTGCCTGGGCGTGCTCGCCGAGCAGGTGCCCAACATGATCTGCGCCTCCGCCGACCTGTCCAACTCCGACAAGACCGACGGCTTCCTCAAGAAGACCCACGCCTTCACGCGCGACGACTTCTCCGGCGCCTTCTTCCAGGCCGGCGTGGCCGAGCTCACGATGGCCTGCTGCTGCATCGGCATGGCCCTTCACGGCGGTGTCATCCCCGCCTGCGGCACCTTCTTCGTATTCTCCGACTACATGAAGCCGGCTGTCCGCATGGCCGCGCTCATGGAGCTCCCGGTCAAGTTCATCTGGACCCATGACGCCTTCCGTGTGGGTGAGGACGGTCCGACCCACGAGCCCGTCGAGCAGGAGGCCCAGATCCGCCTCATGGAGAAACTGAAGAACCACCACGGCGAGAATTCCTGCCTCGTGCTCCGTCCCGCCGACGCCAGGGAGACCACGGTCGCCTGGGCGATGGCCATGGAGAACACGAAGACCCCGACGGCCCTGATCCTGAGCCGCCAGAATATCCAGAACCTGCCCGAGGGCAACGACTACGGGCAGGCCCGCAGGGGCGGCTACGTCGTGGCCGGCAGCGATGACGATCCCGATGTCGTGCTTGTAGCCACGGGCTCCGAGGTCAGCACCCTCGTCGCCGGCGCCGCTCTGCTGCGCAAGGACGGCGTGAAGGTGCGCATCGTCAGCGTGCCCTCCGAAGGCGTCTTCCGCAACCAGCCCGCCAACTACCGGCAGAGCGTGGTGCCTGCCGGCGCCAAGGTCTTCGGCCTGACCGCCGGCCTGCCCGTCAACCTGCAGGGTTTCCTCATCGGCGCCGCTCCCGAGAGCAAGGTGTGGGGTCTGGAGAGCTTCGGTTTCTCCGCTCCGTACAAGGTCCTCGACGAGAAGCTCGGCTACACCGCCGAGAATGTGTATGAGCAGGTGAAAAAGATCCTTTAGGATAGATGCAGCACATTCGGAACTTCTGTATCATCGCGCACATCGACCACGGGAAGAGCACCCTGGCGGACCGCCTGCTGGAGCTGACCCGTACCCTCGGCGCGCGCGACATGGAGAACCAGGTCCTGGACGACATGGATCTGGAGAAGGAGAAAGGCATCACCATCAAGAGCCACGCCATCCAGATGGTTCACCAGTACCACGGGGAGTCCTACAAACTCAACCTCATCGACACCCCGGGCCATGTGGACTTCTCCTATGAAGTTTCGAGAAGCATCGCCTCCTGCGAAGGGGCATTGCTGGTCGTGGACGCCTCCCAGGGCGTTCAGGCCCAGACCATCTCCAACCTCTACATGGCCATCGACCACGGCCTGGAGATCATCCCGGTCCTCAACAAGATCGACATGGAGTCCGCCCAGGTCGAGCTCGTGACCGACGAGATCTGCGACCTCCTCGGATGCAAACCCGAGGATGTTTTCAAGGTTTCCGCCCGCACGGGCGAGGGCGTGGCCCCCATCCTCGATGCCATCGTGGAGAAGATTCCCGCGCCGCAAGGTGACCCGGCCGGGCCGCTCCAGGCGCTCATCTTCGACTCCGTCTTCAACTCCTTCCGCGGTGTGATCGCCTATTTCAAGATCAAGAACGGCTCCATCCGCAAGGGGGACAAGGTCAAGTTCTTCGCCACAGGGCAGGACTACGAGGTGGAGGAGGTCGGCATCCTGAAGATGAAACTCGTGCCCACGCAGGAGATCGGCTGCGGAGACGTGGGCTACGTGATCACGGGCATCAAGAGCGCCGCCGAAGTCAAGGTGGGCGACACGGTCACGCACGTGGCCCGGCCCTGCTCCGAAGCCATCGCCGGTTTCGAAGAGGTCAAGCCCATGGTCTTCGCGGGCATGTATCCCGTGCAGGCCGACAAGTTCGAGGAGTTGCGCACCGTGTTGGAGAAGTTCCAGCTCAACGACGCCTCCTTCGTCTATGAGCCGGAGAGCTCACTCGCTCTCGGCAGCGGCTTCCGCTGCGGCTTCCTCGGCCTGCTGCACCTCGAGATCGTGCAGGAGCGGCTCTTCCGCGAATTCGACATGGACGTGATCACCACCGTCCCGAACGTCTCGTACAAGGTCTATACGACGCAGGGTGAGGTGGTGGACGTGCACAACCCCTCCGGGCTGCCGCCCCAGACGCTCATCGACCACATCGAGGAGCCGTACATCCGGGCGCAGATCATCTCCAAGTCGGACTTCTTCGGGCCCATCATGAAGCTCTGCCTGGACCGCCGCGGCACGCTGATCGGCCAGCACTACATCACCGCCGACCGCGTGGAGCTGACCTACGACATGCCCCTGTCCGAGATCGTCTTCGACTTCTACGACAAGCTCAAGACCATCTCCAAGGGCTATGCCTCCTTCGACTATCATGTGACGGGCTTCCGCCCTGCGCGGCTGGTCAAGCTGGACATCCTGCTCAACGGCGACCCGGCCGACGCGCTGTCCACCCTCATCCACGAGGACAACGCCTACACCTTCGGCCGCAAGATGTGCGAGAAGCTCAAGGACCTCATCCCGCGCCAGCAGTTCGACATTCCCATCCAGGCGGCCATCGGCGCCAAGATCATCGCCCGCGAGACGGTGCGCCAGGTGCGCAAGGACGTGACCGCCAAGTGCTACGGCGGCGACGTCACGCGCAAGCGCAAGCTCCTCGAGAAGCAGAAGGAGGGCAAGAAGCGCATGCGCCAGATCGGCACCGTCCAGGTCCCGCAGAGCGCCTTCATGGCCGTGCTGAAGCTGGATTCCTAGGTCCATGGTCCGCCATTTTCAGGTTGCCGGGCTGGCGTTTTCGCTCGATCTGCCGGAAGGTCATCCGGCGGAGGGCTGTTTGCACAACTACGATCCCTTCGAGGCTGCTGCCGGTCCGGATGTTATTTTTGAATTGACCCTGACGGACCGGAAGCCGGAGGCGCCGGGAGAGCCGTTGCTGCGCAGCCAGGAGCGGACCGGTGAGCCGGTCGTGGGTTTCTTCCGCAGCGGCGGGGGCTACCAGGCCGCATTCGCACCGATGTCGTCGGCGCCGGTGTGCGGCGTGCTGGAGATGAGCGGCGATTTCCGCCAGGGACGGCTCTACGCGGAGGGCAGCCCGGCCGACCGGGCCTTTGCCGTGAACAACGCGCTGATGTTGCTGTTCGCCTTTGCCTCGGCGCCGTATCGTGCGCTGGAGCTGCACGCCTCCGTGGTGGTCCGCGGCGGGCGCGGGNTCCTTTTCCTCGGGAAGAGCGGCACCGGCAAGAGTACCCACAGCCGCCTGTGGCTTGAGCATATCGACGGTGTGGAGTTGCTCAACGACGACAACCCGGTGCTGCGCATCGTGGACGGCGCCGTCCGGGTGTTCGGTTCGCCCTGGAGCGGCAAGACGCCCTGTTACAAGGCGCAGAGTGTTCCCGTGGGTGCCGTCGTGCGCCTGCGCCAGGCGCCACGGAACCGGATCGAACGTCTTGGCACGGTCCAGGCCTATGCCTCCGTGATGGCCTCCTGCTCGGGCTTCCGTCCCATCCGGACGCTCGCCGACGCCCAGCACGAGACCCTGTCCGCCATCGCGCAGCAGGTCCCCTGTTATCAACTCGAATGTCTGCCGGACGAAGCGGCCGCCCGGCTCTGTCAGCGCACGGTCGATGGATAAGCGCACGGTCCCCAACAACATCCTTCTGGGTGAGGTGGCTTCCGTGCTGCGCGAAGGCCGCGAGGCGGTCATCATCCCCACGGGCAACAGCATGCTCCCCTTTATCCGGGGCGGCGTGGACCGTGTGGTGCTGGCGTTGCGCCCCGACATCGCAGTCGGCGACATCGTCCTTGCCAAGCCCGGCGACCGCTACGTCCTGCATCGTGTCATTGCCCGGGACGGTGACGCACTGACCCTCATGGGCGACGGCAACCTCGCCGGCATGGAGCGCTGTTCCGCGGCCGACGTGCTCGGCACCGTTGTGGAGATCATCCGGCCGTCCGGCCGGCGCAAGGCACCAGGTTCTGGACGCCTGTGGCAGACCCTCAAGCCCGTTCGACGCTACCTGCTCGCCCTCTGGCGCCTGCTTCCCCGATAGATTTAGTCAATGTCCCCATTTCCCGGACATTGACAACGGCCCCCTCATAGATGATGGAGCCCGACAACGATCCCGTCCGTCAAGGGAAAAGACACGGAGCGAGCGACGCAGGGGAGTATGAGGGGGAGCGCCCCCTCATAGATAGAGCCCGACAACGATCCCGCCCGTCAAGGGAAAAGACACGGAGTGAGCGACGCAGGGGAGTATGAGGGGGAGCGCCCCCTCATTGATAGAGCCCGACAACGATCCCGTCCGTCAAGGGAAAAGACACGGAGCGAGCGACGCAGGGGAGTATGAGGGGGAGCGCCCCCTCATTGATAGAGCCCGACAACGATCCCGTCCATTAAGGGACGGGATCGTAACCCGAGCCGCCCCAGGGATGGCAGCGCAGGATGCGTTTCAGGCTGAGCCAGAACCCCTTGACCGGGCCGTATTTGCGGAAGGCCTCGAGGGCGTATTGCGAGCAGGTGGGGGTGAAGCGGCAGGTCGGTCCCGTGAGGGGCGAGATGCACAGCTGATAGAATTTGATCAGCAGGATGAAGGGGGCGGAGAGCACCCGCTTGAGAATCTCGCCAAATGTCATAAGGCATCAGGATTGTCTGCCGTCCGGTCTGCCCGAGCCTCCGGCGGGCAGGAAAGTGTCCTCGCTTCGCCGCGGAAATGCCCGCCGGAAGTGCAGACGGACCGGACAATACGCTCCAGGATTTCAGTGACCTCGGTGTAAAGAGTCTGGAAATCGGCGACCTCCGAATGGGAATAGGCGAGCAGCAGGTCCACGCCGGTGGCGCTCAGGAGCTCCTTCTGGATCCGGTAGGCCTCGCGCAGGCGACGCTTGATCAGGTTGCGCCTGACGGCGCGCTTGAAAAACTTCTTCGGGACGGAGACCATGATCCGGTTGGGGCCGGTCTCCCGCCCCGCCGACCAGCAGAACCGCAGATGCGGCGTGCTGCCCCATTTCCCATCGGAAATGAGTGCGGAGACGGTCGTCTTCCCGCACAGCCTTTCCTCCTTGGGGAGGGTATGGCCTTGCGGAGAAGTCATCTAACGGGTGGATTGGAGGTAGAGCTCGAGCGCCTTGCTGATGGAAGTGGCCTCCGGTGTGGGGGCCTTGAGTGCGATCTCATAGCCGGCGTCCTCCATGGCCTTGACCACGGATTTGCCGAAGGAGATGAGTTTGAGCGATCCCTGCTGGAATCCGGGGATGTTCTCGTGCAGCGAGACCACGTCGGCGGGGTTGCAGAGCACGGCGATGTCGAAGTCTCCCACATTCACGTCATGAAGGTCCTGCGGGACGGGCTTGACGAGCACGCCCACGGAGTAGTCGAGTTTGGCGGCGTCGAAGAGCGTGGTGAGCGGGGTGATGTCGGAGCCTACGGATGTCGCGATGAGGAACTTCTCGCCCTTGTGCTTCGCGGTCACGAGAGAAACGATGGACGCAGGGGAGCCCGATCCGTAGAAGATCTTGCGCTTGCGGTAAACGATATGCTTCTGCAGGTACATGGCGACGGCTTCCGTGGAGCAGAAATATTTCATCGTTTCGGGCACCTTGAAACGCATCTCGTCGCAGAGTTTGAAGTAGGCGTCGATGGCGTGGCGGGAAGAGAAGACGATGGCGGTATAGTCGGGCAGGTTGATGTGCTCGGCCCGGAATTCCTTGGCGGAGAGCGGTTCGATGAGGAAGAACGGCTGGAAGGTCAGCTCGGCCCCGAAACGGCTCTGCAAAACTTCGTAAGCTGCGAAATTGGACGGGACTTGCTGGGATATCAGGATCTTCATCTTGCTGCAAAAATGATCAAAATAACACTACAAACGCTACCAACAATGCGGCAGGCAAAATTTCAAGCGCGCAAAGATACAAAAATGTTGACAATCCTGCACGCTGCGCACCCAAAATTTGCGCGGAGCGCAGGGTGGAGAAAGCCCAGGCGGCCGCGATCTCCCAGCGCAGGACGGCCTGTCCCGTCCTGTCGGGCAGGCGGGCGGCGAACAGGGCGCCGGCGGTGAGCTGCATGACGGACAGCAGCAGGGGAAGGTAGTTGTAGAGGTTGTGCCGCAGGGTGGCGACGGTCTCCGCGTCGAGGCGGCGCGGGCGGAAGATCCGGTGGCAAAGCGCGCGGACGAGCACGAAGGCGCAGACCAGCCCGATGGTGGCCGGGGCGCTCCAGACACCCGGAATGTCGGCCCAGAAAGAAGGCTGTGCGACAGCCCAGCGGTCAAGGATCAGGCAGAAGGGGAGGATGAGCGTGAGCGAGAGCAGGTTGCGGAGGCGGGCCATGCCGAGGCTGTGCTCGAGTGCCACGGCGCCGCGGGCGCGGTCGTAACAGTAGAGCAGATGCGGCAGAAGCTGGAACAGGCTGCGAAGCGAGAGGACCAGCAGGAACACGGCCAGCACGGCGAGGATGCGGTTGACCGGCAAGTCGGTCCAGAGCGGGTCCGCCGCCACGCCCGCCAGCGGACTGGCGGACATTTCCAGCGTCCCGTTCCGAAATAGCTCTTCCATGGCGTCAGTTCCCCCGTTTGACCTGATATCCCATGCCGGACAGGAGGGTGACGAGCTTGTCGCGCAGATCGCCCTGGATCAGGATCTGGCCCTCCTCCACGGTGCCGCCCACGCCGCAGCGGGTCTTGAGCGTCTTGGCCAGGGCCGCCAGGTCATCCGCCCGGCCGACGAATCCGTCCACGAGCGTGACCTGCTTGCCGGCGCGGCGCCGCCGGTCGATGCGGACGGTGAGACGCTGCCGCGCGGGCGGCAGGGTTTCCGCCTCGGGGGCTTCCTGCGCCGTCTCGTAACGGAAGTCGGGGTTGGTGGAGTAAACCACGCCCAGACGACTTTTCCAGTCCTGTTGTGCCATGAATGGGATAATTTTTGCAAAGATACAGATTTTTTAATGTACATTTGCAGGTTATGACTGAGAAGAAATTCACCCTGTGGAACAGGATATGCGCGGCGGCCGCCTTCGTGGTCTCTGCCGTCACCTATTTGCTGACCATAGAGCCCTCCGCCTCCTTCTGGGACTGCGGCGAGTTCATCGCATCTTCGTATAAACTCGAGGTGGGCCACCCGCCGGGAAACCCGGTGTTCCAGCTGTTCGCCCGCTTCTTTACCCTGTTCGGCGACAATATGCACGCGGCCATCCTCGTGAACGCGATGAGCGCGCTGTGTTCCGCGCTGACCATTTTCTTCCTGTATCTGACGATCGTCTGGCTCGCCAGGCGCCTGGTCCGGCCGGCGGCCGACGGCACGTACGGTACGGCGCAGGCCGTCGCCATCTTCGGTTCCGGACTCACGGGCGCCCTGATCTACACCTTCTCCGATACCTTCTGGTTCTCCGCCGTGGAGGGTGAGGTCTATGCGATGTCCTCGCTGTTCACCGCCCTGGTGTTCTACCTGATGACCGTCTGGTACGACCGCGCCGACCGGCCGCACGCCCTGCGCTGGATCGTGCTGATTGCCTTCCTGATGGGGCTGAGCATCGGCGTGCACCTGCTGAACCTGCTGGCCATCCCGGCCCTCGTGTTCATGTATTACTACCGCCAGCGCGAGGATAAACCATTCACCTTCTGGGAGTTGGCCGTGATTTTCGGCGTGGGCGTGGTAATCCTCGGCCTGATGGTGTTCGTGGTGGTCCCGTACCTCCCGAAGGTCGCCGCCTATTTCGACCTCTTCTTCGTCAATGTCCTCGGCTTGCCGTACAACAGCGGCGCCGCCTTTTTCCTTGCCGCGCTGCTGGGCCTGCTCTTCTGGGGTCTTTTCCGGACGCTGAAACGGGAAAAAGTCTTCCTCAACACGGTCCTGCTCTGCACGACGACAATCGTCATCGGCTTCTCCGTGTTTACCGTCGACATCATCCGCTCGTGCGCCAAGACGCCGACCAACGAATATCAGCCCGACAACGCCTTCACCCTCGTCCGCTACCTCTCCCGCGAGCAGTACGGCTCCACGCCCCTTCTCTACGGGCAGTACTACGGCGCCCCGTACGATCTCAAGACCACGACCTACTGGGCCCCGCTGGACGGCAAGTACAAGAAGGTCGAAGGCCCGATCGACGCGCGCTACAAGCCCTCCGGCAAGATGCTCTTCCCGCGTATGTGGAGCACAAGCCCGGACGGCCGGTACGAGGAGTTCTACGAAACCTACACGGGCGGCAAGGGTGCACGCGTCCCGGGCGCAACGGCCCGCAAGCCGTCTTTCGGCACCAACCTGTACTACTTCTTCGACTACCAGCTGAACTGGATGTACTGGCGCTACTTCATGTGGAATTTCGTCGGACGGCAGAACCAGGTCCACGCGCCCAACCCGGGCGACATCTTCCACGGCAACTGGGAGAGCGGAATCAAGTTCATCGACGACATCCGGCTGGGCGACCAGGTCGATGCGCCCGACGTGCTGGCGAAGGACAAGGGAAAGAACCATTACTACTTCCTGCCGCTGCTGCTCGGCCTGCTGGGCCTCTTCTTCCAGTTTGACCGCGACAAGCGCGGATGCTGGCTGACTTTCCTGATGTTCTTCATGACCGGTATCGCCATCGTGATCTACCTCAACCAGCCTCCTTACCAGGTGCGCGAGCGCGACTACGCGTACGCGGGATCCTTCTATTTCTTCAGCGCGTGGATAGGCCTGGGGGTGATGGCGCTGTTCAAGTGGATCAAGGGCCTCGCGAATGGGAAAGGCGAGGCCGCAGTGGCGTGCGTGGTCGTGGTTGCGAGCCTGTTCGTGCCCGTGCTGATGGCGGCGCAGAACTGGGACGACCATGATCGTTCCGGCAGGCGCACCGCACCTGAACTCGGCGCAAATTACCTCAAATCGGTGGGGCCCCAGGGCACCCTTATCACCCACGGCGACAATGATACCTTCCCCCTGTGGTACGCCCAGGAAGTCGAGGATGTACGCACGGACGTGCGCATCTGCAACACCTCCCTGCTCGGCACCGACTGGCACATCGACCAGATGAAGTGGGCCTGCAACGAGAGCAAGCCGCTGGCGCTCAGCATAGGGCCCAGGCAGTATCTGTACGGCACCAACGAGACGATCCCCATTAACGACGCCCGCGGGGGAGTGATGGACATCAAGAAGGTGATATCCAAGTTCAAGGACCCCAAGGACAGGGTGCAGATGACCAGCAGGAACTGGTACGACTACATCGCTTCCCGCAAGATAGCGGTTCCGGTGAACAAGGAGAACGCCCTCCGCTGCGGGATAGTGGCCCCCGAGGATGCGTCCCGTATGCTGGACACCCTCATCCTGGAGATACCCAAGGAGATGAAGTACCTCTCCAAACCCGATCTGTTCGTACTGGATTATCTGTCCAATTATCAGTGGGACAGGCCGTTCAATGTCCTTGCCAATGGCGGCGACATAAATGTGGGAATAAAGAAGTACCTGGAGTACACCGGTTTCTCGGCCAAGCTCGTTCCCTACCCCAATACCGCCGGCATGTCCAGGATTACCTATGTGAACCCGGACGAACTCTACCGCCTGATGACGGAGGTGTACAGTTTCGATGCGATCAGTTCCGACGGCTGGTTCATCGACTATCAGAACTACTATACCTTCCTGGGGGTGATGAACATCCGCGAACTGTTCCTGAACTGCGCCGAGGTGTTCGAAAAGTCCGGGCGGAATGACCGTGCCGTGGAGATGCTCGACAAGGGCATGTACATCATGCGCCGCTTCCCTCTCTGCACCGTGTCACTCGGTTTCCGGAACAACGACATAATGGTGCTGCACGTGATAGAGGAGTATTACAAACTCGGAGAGAAGGAGAAGGCCGACGCCCTTGCGGAGCAGTATGCCGGGGAGTTGCTGCAGCATACCGACTTCTACTTCAACTTCCTCGACTACGGCGAGAGCGAGGCCGAACTGTGCTGGGGCCTGCTGTACAATCTGATAGACAGGGTGAAGACCGGTGGCAACAAGGAACTCGCCGACAGCATCACCGCCAGCCTGGAGGAGATATTCAACAAGTACGGTATTACGGAGTCCGATTAGAGTTCGAGACGTACGAATATGCTGAGAGGGAGAGCTTTTCCGAAACTGTCGTTGAGGGAAAGCTCTCCGCTCGTCATGCGGTAGCCGTCCGCCTTCAGCCCGAAGGCTTCCCGCACCAGGGTTTCCCCCAGGGCGGCGGAGTAGCCGTTGGAGTAGAGGTTCAGCACCATGAAGGAATTCTCCGGCCTGAGGATGGCGGCGACGTTTTTGAGCATCCCGAACAGGCACTCGTCCAGTTTCCATTTTTCGCCGTCGGGTCCGTGCCCGTATGCCGGAGGATCGAGTATGAT
>CAJOMY010000074.1 GCA_905235775.1 uncultured Bacteroidales bacterium
TTTGTATATTCTTATACTTCTTGTCTGCTCCTGACACTCCTTAATCTCCAAAGAAATTAACGCTCTCGATTCTTAGTTTCTCGGTACTTGCTTGTACTTATCTTCCAGTATTTTCAATGATCTGAACCATTCCTCTCAGAAATGGGACTGCAAAGGTAAACCAGTTTTTTGAAAATGCCAAATTTATTTTGAGATTTTTTGCCGAAATAGATTATCTTTGTTTTTGCTATGGAACGTTACGAATTGACCGCCCCGCGCTACGAGGCGATGAAGTACCGCCGCTGCGGCCGCAGCGGCATCCTGATGTCCGAAATCTCCCTGGGATTCTGGCACAATTTCGGCGACGCCGCCGACCCGGAGCGCTGCCGTGCAATCGTCGAGACCGCCTTCGACGGCGGCGTGACCTGCTTCGACCTGGCCAACAATTACGGCCCGCCCTACGGCAGTGCCGAGACGATGTTCGGCCGCATCTTCAAGCGTTCGCTCGCCGCGCACCGGGACGAGATCCTGGTGACCACGAAAGCCGGGCACGACATGTGGCCCGGTCCCTACGGCGAGTGGGGCTCCCGCAAGAGCCTGATGGCCTCGCTGGACCAGAGCCTGAAGCGCCTGCAGCTGGACTACGTGGACATTTTCTACTCGCACCGTCCGGACCCGCTGACCCCGCTGGAAGAGACGATGCAGGCCCTCGTGGATATCGTCCGCAGCGGCAAGGCCCTCTATGTCGGCATTTCCAAATATCCGCCCGAGATGGCGGCGCGTGCCTATGCGTATCTGCGGGAAGCGCACGTCCCCTGCCTGGTCTATCAGGGCAAATACAACCTGCTGGACCGTGAGCCCGAGGCGGAAATTCTCCCGCAGGCTGCAGCGGAAGGGGCCGGTTTCGTGGCTTTCTCGCCGCTGGCGCAGGGGCTGCTGACCGACCGGTACCTGAACGGTATCCCGGAGGATTCCCGCATGCGCCACAGCAAGTTCCTGACGGAGAGCGCCCTCACGCCGGACCTGCTGTCACAGCTGCGCGCATGGGACGGGGAAGCGCGCGCCGAGGGGCTCTCCCTCGCGCAATACGCCCTGCGCTGGATCCTGCGCCGGCCGGAGGTGACGTCCGTCATCGTGGGCGCGAGCTCCGTGGAGCAATTGAAAGACAGCCTGCACGCCGTCCGGCGCTGAGGCGGATTTGCCATTTTCAATTATAATTCCGATATTTGAAGTAGACTAAAACCCTGATCCTATGGATTATTCTAAAATCAATGTCCTGGACACCATCAAGGATGCGTTCCAGCTTGCACTCAAGAATGTGCTGTCCCTGATCCTCCTCGTCATCCTGTATGGCCTGACGGTGTGGATTCCGTATCTGAATGTCGGTACGACCATCGGCCTGTACAAAGCCGTGATCGCCATGAGCCGCGGCGAAGTGGTGGATCCCGTATCCATCTTTGACAGGGACAACTTCAAATTCTTCGGCAACTTCTTCCTCCTGCTGGGCTTCCTGAGCATAGGAATCAGCGCCGCGGCGCTCTTCATGCTCGTTCCGGGCATCATCCTCTCGATTGCATGGAGCTTTGCCATCTATCTGCTGATCGACAAGGGCATCTCCCCGCTCAAATGCCTCACCCTGAGCTATGATGTCACGCTCGGTGAGAAATGGCGCATCTTCGCCATCGAGCTGCTCACCGGTCTGCTGATCGGCCTCGTCGCCGGTCTCCTCGCCCTGATTCCGAAGGTCGGCATCATGTTTACCATCCTGGCCGTCATTGTCGGCTGCGCCTATGCCGTAGCTGTCAAAGCCTTGATGGTCAAGCACTTCTCCGCCAAGGCCGACACATTGACGGCCGAAAAGGAGGCATAGTGTCCGGCCAGGCGACTCTGTGGAAATTGTTCGGCGTATTCGCCAAGGTGGGGACGTTCACCATCGGAGGCGGATACGCCATGTTGCCTTTGGTCGAGGAGGAGCTCGTCAAGCGCGGCTGGATCTCCGAAGCGGATTTTGAGGACTTGATCGTGCTGGCCCAGAGCGCCCCCGGGCTGCTGGCCGTCAACATGGCCATCTTCACCGGCCATAAGATCAAAGGCTTGCGGGGCAGCATCGTGTCGGCACTCGGCGCCGTACTCCCCTCGCTCGTGATCATCCTGCTGATTGCGATGTTCTTCACCGAATTCCGGGAGAACGGGATCGTGCAACGGATCTTCCAGGGCATCCGGCCCGCCGCCGTCGCACTGATCCTCGTGCCGGCCATCCGCCTCGCGAAGTCGGGCTGCAAGTCCTGGTGGACCGCCCTGATCGCCCTGGCGTCCCTGCTGGGGGTGGCGTTCTTGAGAGTATCCCCGGTGTGGATCATCCTCGTGACCCTTTGTGTGGCCGTCTCCGTGTCCCTGATCCTGCAAAAGAAACAGCGATGACCGGACTGCTGGCACAACTCTTCTTCACCTTCTTTTTCATCGGCCTGTTCAACTTCGGCGGCGGCGTGGCGATGCTGTCCCTGATCCAGGGCCAGGTCGTAACGGTGCACGGGTGGATCACCCAGGAGATGTTTACGGACATCGTGGCCATCTCCCAGACCACGCCGGGACCGATCGCCATCAACTGCGCGACCTATGTGGGGTATGAAGTCATGTCCGGCGCCGGCTACGGCCAGCTGGCCGGGGTGGCCGGTTCGGTGCTTGCCACCTTCGCGTTGGTGCTTCCCTCCTTTCTGGTCTTCTATCTGGTCATCCGGGTGTTCTACAAGTTCCATGAGAGCCGGACCTTCACGGACACGATGCGTGCCCTGCGCCCGGCCGTGGCCGGCCTGATCGGCGCCGCGGCCCTGCTGCTCATGTTCCGTTCCGAGTGGCACGGGCTGCTGCCGCAGCTGCACCTGATCCGCGCCAATTTCCCGGACTGGACTTCCTGGTTGATTTTCGGCGCCGCCCTGGCGCTTGGTCTCAGCCGCAAAGCGGGTCCGATCGCCATCATTTTGGGCGCCGGCGTGGTCGGATTGTTGATTTATTGACTATCTTTATCCCGATGAAACGTTTACTGATTCTGGGCATATTGTGCCTGTCGATGCCATTTGCGCGCGCAGGCGTACTGGAGGACATCGTCCCCCGCCCGGCCGAGGCGGTGCTGCTGAGGGGGAGCGCCCACGTGTCCGGGCTCCCGTTCAAATGCGATCCCGCTTTCAGCCCCGATGTCCAGGCTGCCGTCGGCAGTTTCGCAGCCCGGCTGGGTTACATCAGCGGCCGGACCTGCCCCTTCTCCGCGCCACCGGGCCTCTCCGAGGCGTTCGCCGCCGGCAAGGTAAAGGGCGCCCTGTTCCTGCGGGACAGTTCGCTGGGTCCCGAGGCCTACTCCATCGAAGTCGGCTCGGGCTCCGTGATCGTCCGCGCGAGCGGGTCGTCCGGCATCCTCTACTCCCTGGAGACGCTCCGGCAGATGCTCCCTGCAGCCATCTACGGAGACAAAGTCGCCGAGAAGGAGCGCTGGACGCTGCCCTGTTGCATCATCCGCGACGAGCCCCGCTTCGCCTGGCGCGGCATGCACCTGGACTCCTCGCGCCACTTCTGGCCGGTCGAGGAGGTCAAGCGCTACCTGGACGCGATGGCGATGTACAAGCTCAATCGCTTCCACTGGCACCTCACGGACGACCAGGGCTGGCGCATCGAGATCAAGGCCTACCCGCTCCTGAGCCAGATCGCCTGCTGGCGCGAAGGCACGATGGTGGGACGGGATTTCTCCTCGAACGACGGCATCCGCTACGGCGGCTTCTACACGCAGGATGAAATCCGCGAAGTGGTCGCCTACGCCGCCAGACGCGGCATCACGGTGGTGCCGGAGGTGGACCTGCCGGGGCACATGCTGGCAGCGCTGTCCGCCTATCCACATTTGGGCTGCACCGGCGGCCCCTACGCCGCCTGGACGCGCTGGGGTGTGTCCGACCAGGTCCTGTGCGCGGGCAAGGAGAGCACCTTTGAGTTTCTCGAAGCGGTCTTGTCCGAGGTGGCGGAGCTCTTCCCGGGCGAATACATCCACATCGGCGGGGACGAGTGTCCCAAGGACGAATGGCGGAAGTGCCCGGACTGTCAGGCGAAGATCCGCGAGCTCGGCCTGCACGACGACGGCCGATTCACGGCTGAACAGTATCTGCAGAACTATGTGACGCGTCGCATCCAGGATTTCCTGGCCACGAAGGGCAAGAAAATCATCGGCTGGGACGAGATCCTCGAAGGGGAGCCCGCACCCGGGGCGACCGTGATGTCCTGGCAGGGCACGGCGGGCGCGGTCGAAGCTTCCGCCAGGGGGTTCGACGCCATCCTCGCCCCCGTGTCGCACTGCTACTTCGACTACCGTCAGACGGACGACCCGGACGCCGACGAACCGCTGAGCTTCAACGGTGTGGTCACGCTCGAAAGGATCTACTCGCTGGACCCGCTCGCCGGAGTCGATCCGGCGCAGGCGCACCACATCCTGGGCGTGCAGGCGAACCTCTGGACGGAATACATTTCCACCCCGGAGCATCTGGAGTACATGCTGCTGCCACGCCTGCTGGCGCTCTCGGAGGTGCAGTGGTGCCCGGCCGGGCAGCGCGACCCGGAGCGCTTCCTGCGCGTGCTGCGCGAACACGAGTTTCCGGTCCTTGAGCAGGCCGGGTTCAACTACCGAAAGACCATAAACCAATAAATAGTCGTTCAGATATGAGAAAAATCCTTCTGACCCTCGTCTCCCTGGCCGCCACGCTCCCGCTGCTGGCGGCGCCCGGGCTGGACGAGGCGCGCCTGCTCCGCTTCCCCGCCGTGGGAGGCGGCAAGATCGTTTTCTGCTATGCAGGCGACCTGTACAGTGTTGACATGAACGGCGGCACGGCCGTCAAGCTGACCTCCGACGTCGGGTACGAGTGCTTTCCGCGGATCTCGCCGGACGGCAGGACCGTGGCCTTCACGGCCCAGTACGACGGCAACACCGAGGTGTACACCATCCCGATCACGGGCGGAGAGCCCAGGCGCCTGACCTACAGCGCTCTCGTGGGCCGCGACCAGGTGGGCGAGCGCATGGGGCCCAACAACATCGTCATGGGCTGGACGCCCGACGGCAAGAAGATTGTCTACCGCAGCAAGCAATGGTGCTTCAGCGGCCTGCGCGCACAACTCTGCCTGGTGGATGCGGAGGGCGGCCTGCCCGAGTTCATTCCGACGACCGAGGGCGGTTTCTGCTCCTATTCGCCGGATGGCAAGAAACTCGCGATGAACCGCATGTTCCGCGAATTCCGCACCTGGAAATACTACCGGGGCGGCCAGGCGGACGACATCTGGATCAACACCGTGGGCACCACCAAATTGGAAAAGATCACCGACAACGACGCCCAGGACATCTTCCCGATGTGGATCGGCAGCGAGATCTACTACCTGTCCGACCGCGACCGGACGATGAACCTTTTCGTCTATGACACCAAGAGCAAGCAGTCCCGCAAGGTCACGGACTTCACCGAGTACGACTGCAAGTTCCCGTCGTACAGCCCTGACGGACTGATCGTCTTCGAGAATGGCGGCTACATCTATAAATACGACGTGCGCAAGGGCGCGGCCGAGAAGGTCACGATCCAGCTCGCGGACGACGGCGTCTGGGCCCGCAGCGAATACCGCAGCGGCAACCTCTCCATCAGCGGCTACAGCCTGTCCCCGGACGGCAAGCGCGTGCTGATGGTCGCCCGCGGCGACATCTTCTCCCTGCCGGCCGAGAAGGGTCCGGTGGTGAACATCTCCCGCTCCCCGGGTTCGCACGAGCGCGAGGCGGAGTGGAGCCCGGACGGCTCCCGCATCGCCTGGATCTCCGACGCCTCCGGCGAATACCAGATCTACACCGCTCCTGCGGACAACATGCTGCAGGCCACCTGCCTGACCTCCTTCCAGGAGGGCTATCCGTCCAACCTCCAGTGGAGCCCGGACGGCAAGAAGCTCTATTTCTCCACCCTGCACTGGGATGTGTGTGAGCTGGACGTCGACACCAAGGCTGTCAGCCGCATCATCGTGGGCAAGGACGCGGCCATCCGCTCCTTCACCCTGTCGCCGGACGGCGCCTGGGCGGCCTACACTACGGCGATGCCCAACTACATGAGCGCGCTCTACCTCTTCGACCTGAAGGCCCGCAAGAGCTACCAGGTCACGGACCGCTGGTACCCGGCCGGGCAGCCGCTCTTCTCGCGGGACGGCAAGTACCTCTTCTTCACCTCTTCTCGCGAACTGCGTTCGCAGTATTCCGACGTGGAGTGGAACGCCTCCTACAGCCTCTCCGACTATGTATTCATCCTCCCGCTGGCCAAGGACACCCCGAACCCGATGACGCTGACCAACGACGAATATGAGATTCCGGATCAAGTCCGGAATGACAGCAAGGCCAAGGCGAAAGACGGGAAGAACAGTCATTCCGGACTTGATCCGGAATCCCCTTCCACCCGGGTTGATGTCGAGGGCCTCGCCCTGCGCACGACGGCCCTCCCGCTCCCGGCCGGCCGTTACCGCCTGATCCTCGCCGACGGCGACAAGCTGTACTACAGCTCCTTCGGCGGCTTCGGCGCGCCCGGCGGACGGGGCGCTGCCGGCGGACGGGGCACCGCCTCTGTCAAGACTTTCGACCTGAAGACCCTGCAGACCGGCGACGGCCCCTCCGACATGCCGCTCGCGCTCACGCCCGATGCCAAGAAGGCGCTGGTGCGCAGCGACGGCAAATACAAGGTCGTCTCCTTCGGCGGTCCCGGTCGCGGCGGCGAGGCCGTCCCGACTGACGAGATGGACATGATCGTCGATCACGAGGCCGAATGGGCCCAGATCTACGACGAGAGCTGGCGCATCACGCGCGACAACTTCTATGTTGAGAACATGCACGGCGTGGATTGGGAGCACATGCGCGGAAAATACGGCCAGATGCTCCCGTATGTCCGGCACCGCGACGACCTGACCTACCTGATCGGAGAACTGATCGGCGAGCTGAATATCGGCCACGCCTATATCACCTCCGGCGAGAAGAAGGATATCCCTCGCATTGCGACGGGCCTGCTCGGCGCGCAGTACAGCAAGGACAAGGGCACGGGCGCCTTCCGGATCGAGAAGATCTTCCGCGGCGCCGACTGGGACGCCTCGCTGCGCAGCCCGCTCCGCACCCCCGGCGTGGACGCCAAGGTGGGCGAGTACATCGTGGAAGTCAACGGCACACCCGCCCGGGAGCTGCTGGATCCGGGCCAGGCCCTGATCGGCAAGGCCGGCAAGACCGTTTCCCTGAAGATCGCTTCCTCCGCCTCCGGCAAGGGCGCCCGCACCGTGTACGTCAAGCCCGTGGCGGACGAGTCCAACCTGGCCTACTACGAATGGGTGCAGACCAACATCGAAAAGGTGGACAAGCTCTCCGGCGGCCAGATCGGCTACATCCACATCCCGGACATGAGCACCGAGGGTCTGGACATGTTCACCAAGCTGTTCTACACGCAGCTGGACAAGAAGGCGCTTATCGTGGATGACCGCATGAACGGCGGCGGCAACGTCTCGCCGATGATCCTGGAGCGCCTCCAGCGCGAGGTGTACCGCATCAACATGTACCGCAACGGCGGCAACCAGCCGGTCCCGAACGAGACCTTCTACGGACCCAAGGTCTGCCTGATCGACAAGTACTCCTCGTCCGACGGCGACCTCTTCCCGTACGGCTTCCGCCAGCTGGGCCTGGGCCCGCTGATCGGCACCCGCTCCTGGGGCGGCATCGTGGGCATCTCCGGCTCCCGCCAGTTCGTGGACGGACAGGACATGCGCACCCCGTTCTTTACATCTTACTCGACGGACGGTGAGTGGATTATCGAAGGCCACGGCGTCGATCCTGACATCGTGGTGGACATCAATCCCTTCGAGGACTGGCTCGGCAAGGACGCCCAGCTCGAGAAGGCGGTCGAGTACCTGCAGGGTGAGCTGAAGAACTACAAGCCGCTCCCCGGCACGCCCGCCGCACCGGACAAAAGCAAGTAAGGGTCCCGCTATTGATTATCAATCACCTGCAAAACAACTCCGGGCAGATTTGCCCGGAGTTGTCCTGTTTTCCGCAATGGGACACCCATTTCAGCAGTTAGCTGAGATGATGTCGAGGAGTTCCTTGACTTCGGGCTGCTCCTTGGTGTGGAGAAGGACGGA
>CAJOMY010000075.1 GCA_905235775.1 uncultured Bacteroidales bacterium
GCGACCGCCGGCCTTACCGGGCGGAAGGCTGCAGGATGCCTGCATCGAAGAGTTTCGCGCAGCGGGCGATTCTCGCCGCCGCCCTGGCCGACGGCACTTCGCATCTGGGTGGCTACAGCCCCTGCGGGGATTCCGAAGCGGCGCTCGCCCTCGCCCGTACGCTCGGCGCCCGCGTGGAGCAGGACGGCGACCGTCTCACCATTACCGGCATCGGCGCCCGCTGCGGCCAGCTGCACCCCGGCAGCGTGGACACGGGCGAATCCGGCCTGCTGACGCGCCTGACCATCCCCGTGCTCGCCGCCGTGGGCGACGGCAGTTTCACCGTGAGCGGCCGAGGCACCCTGCTGCGACGGCCCCTGAGCGGCGCCGCCGACATCATGGCCGCCTTCGGCGTGCTCCTCTCCAATGCGCAGAAGCGCGACGGCAAGGAAGTCTTCATCCCTGCGACCGTCCAGGGCCAGCTCATCCCCGGCACGGCCGAAGTCCCCGGCCAGGGTGGTTCGCAGCTCATCTCCGGCCTGCTGATGGCCCTGCCGCTGTGCGACAAGGATTCGCTCCTGTGTGTCAACGAACCCAAGAGCCTTCCCTACATGTACATCACCCTCGACGTGCTGCGCCATTTCGGCATCCAGACCCGCAGCGAGATGGAAGGCGACGCCGAAATGCTGGAGGCGGACGACTGGTCCGGCTGCACCGGCATCAACTTCAAGATCCGCGGCCGGCAGCACTACCGTGCCGCCGACTTCGACATCGAGGGCGACTGGAGCGCCGCGGCCAACTTCCTCGTGGCCGGCGCCATCTTCGGCTCGGCCGAACTCATCGGCATGGACACCACATCGCTGCAGGCCGACCTCACCATCATCGACATTCTCGTGGAGGCGGGCGCCGTGGTCTCGCAGCTCGAAGGCGGGATCGTCTGTGTGCGGAAAGCCCCGCTGGAAGCCTTCCGGCAAGATCTCAACAACGCACCGGACCTCTTCCCCATCGTGGCGGTCCTCGCCGCCTTCTGTGCGGGCGAAAGCCGTATCGGCGGCGTCGGGCGCCTGGCCACCAAGGAATCCAACCGCGCCGAGGCCATCCTCGGGATGCTTCTGCAGATGGGCGTGGAAGCCCGCATCGAGGACGATGAGCTCATCGTCTGGGGCGAGACCCTTGCGGCGCGCCTGCTCGGCGGGCGCCTGCTTAAGGGCGGAGAATTCACTTCGCGCCACGACCACCGCATGGTGATGGCGCTCAAGGTGGCCTCCCTGGGAGCAGAAAGCCCCATCGTCATCGACGATGAGGCTTGCGTCGGGAAATCCTTCCCGGGGTTTCGTTTGTAGATTCCGGGGCAAGCCCGGAATGACTTCGGGGCCGGGAGGGCTTATTCAGCCTTCGGCTCTTCGGCGGCAGGTGCTTCGGCCTTCGGGGCCTCTTCCGCCTTGGGAGTTTCTTCCGCCTTGGGAGCTTCCGGAGCGGCCTCGGCCTTCTTGGCGCGGCTGCGGCGGGTGGTCTTCTTGGCGGCCTTCTTCGTCTCCGCGGAAGCGAGGGCGGCCTCGTTGAAGTCGACGAACTCGATCAGCGCCATCTCGGCGGCGTCGCCCTGACGGAAACCGATGTGCAGCACGCGGGTGTAGCCACCCGGACGGTCGGCGATCTTCGGGGCGATCGTGCGGAACAGCTCGGTCACGGCCTCCTTGTCCTTGAGGTAGCTGAACACGACGCGACGGTTGTGGGTCGTATCCTCCTTGGACTTGGTGACCAGCGGCTCGATATAGCTCTTCAGGGCCTTGGCCTTCGCCACGGTGGTGGTGATGCGCTTGTGGCGGATCAGGGAGCAGGCCATGTTCGCAAGGAGCGCCTTGCGGTGGCCGGCCTGACGGCCCAGATGATTGATAGCTTTATTGTGTCTCATCTTTACAATACTGTCTTTTTCTTGGGTTCGATATTATACTTGGTGACATCCATTCCGAACGAGAGCTTCATCCGCTCGACCAGGAGGTCGATCTCGTTGAGGGACTTCCGGCCGAAGTTGCGGAACTTCATCAGTTCGGGACGGGAATAGGACACGAGGTCGGCGAACGTGTCGATCTCAGCCGCCTTGAGGCAGTTGAAGGCACGCACGGACAGGCCCACGTCGCTGAGCTTGGTGAGGAGGAGGTGACGCATGTGCAACGACTCCTCGTCCAGCTCCTTGCTGTCGGTCTCCACGGTGTTCTCGAGCGACATCTTCTTGTCGTCGGTGAAGAGCTTGAAGTGGTAGATCAGGATGCCGGCCGCCTCGTGAAGGGCCGCATTCGGGGAGATGGAACCGTCCGTCACGATCTCAAGATTGAGTTTCTCGTAATCCGTCTTCTGCTCGACACGCCAGTTCTCCACGCTCCAGTTGACCTTGCGGATCGGCGTGTAGATCGCATCCACCGGAATGGTGCCGATGGGCGTGTTCTCGTCGCGGAGCTCCTCGGCAGGCACGAAACCGCGACCCTTCGTGATGACGATCGAGATTTCAAGCTTCACGCTGGGCTCCAGCGAGCAGATGTGCAGTTCGGGATTCAACACCATGAAAGAAGACAATCCTTTGGAGATATCTTCTGCCGTAAACTCCTGCTTGCCGCTGATGACGATGTTTGCCGTCTCAGTGTCAACGGTCTCGACCATGCGGCGGAAACGCACCTGCTTGAGGTTCAGGATAATGTCCTGCATCCCCTCGATGACGCCGGGGATGGTCTGGAACTCCTGGTCCACGCCGGAGATCTTGATCTGACTGATAGCAAAGCCCTCCAGGGAGGCCAGCAAGATGCGACGAAGAGCGTTCCCGATCGTCTGGCCGTAACCCGGCTCAAGCGGCCGGAATTCGAAACGACCGACGGTATCGGTGCTTTCAAGCATGATCACCTTGTCCGGTTTCTGAAATGCTAAGATTGCCATATTACAAAGGTGTTAATGATTATTTGGAATAGAGATCGACGATAAGCTGCTCGTTGATATTCTCGGGGATTTCCGCACGGGTCGGAACATTGAGGAACTTGCCACTGAGGGTCTTGGCGTCGAAGTCCAACCAGGAATAACGGGTCACGGAGGCCACGCTGTTCTGGATCACCTCAAGGCTCTTGGAGCGCTCGCGGACGGCCACGGTGTCACCGGCCTTCACCTGGGTGGAGGGGATGCTGCACACGTTGCCGTTCAGGGTGATGTGGTGGTGGGACACGAGCTGACGGGCGGCGGCGCGGGTCGGGGCGATGCCGAGACGGTACACGACATTGTCCAGACGGGACTCGAGGAGAATCACGAGATTCTCACCCTTCTGGCCGGCCATGCGGGAAGCCTTGTCGTAGGTGTTGTGGAACTGGCGTTCGAGCACACCGTACATATACTTGACTTTCTGCTTCTCCTTCAGCTGGGTGGCATATTCCTTGGATTTCTTGCGCTTCGCGGCGAGGCCGTGCTGTCCCGGAGGGAAGTTGCGCTTCTCGAAATATTTGTCGGAGCCGAAAATCGGCTCGCCGAACTTACGGGCGATCTTGGTGCTGGGACCTGTATATCTTGCCATAGTAGTCTTGCTTTAAGAATTAAACTTTACGACGGCCTTTAGGACGGCACCCGTTGTGCGGCATCGGAGTCACGTCGACGATCTCGGTCACGACGATACCGGCATTGTTGATGGTGCGGATAGCGGACTCACGGCCGGAACCCGGGCCCTTGACATAGCACTTGACGCGGCGCAGACCGGCGTCATAAGCCGTCTTGGCGGCGTCTTCAGCGGCCATCTGGGCAGCGTACGGGGTGTTCTTCTTGGAGCCTCTGAAACCGCACTTGCCGGCAGAGCCCCAGCTGATCACCTGGCCCTGGGCATTGGTAAGAGACACGATCACGTTGTTGAAGGTCGATGAAATATGGGCCTCGCCATAAGCTTCAACCTTGACAACCCGTTTGGATGTTGTAGTTTTCTTTGCCATAATTCATCAATTTTTACTTGGTCGCCTTCTTCTTGTTGGCAACGGTCTTCTTGCGACCCTTGCGGGTGCGGGCGTTGTTCTTGGTGCTCTGGCCACGGACGGGAAGTCCGAGACGGTGGCGGATGCCGCGATAGCATCCGATATCCATGAGGCGCTTGATGTCCATCTGGACGGAGGAGCGGAGCTCGCCCTCGATCTTGTACTCCTCATTGATCTCGGTACGGATCTTGGCGATCTGGTCATCGTTCCAGTCGCCCACTTTGATGGTGGGATCGATTCCGCACTTCTCGAGGATACGCTTCGCGGAAGAGCGGCCGATACCGAAGATATAGGTCAGACCTATCTCTCCCTGTTTGTTGTTCGGTAAATCTACACCGGCGATTCTTGCCATAATTATACTTTACTTAATTTGTTACTGGTTGATTATCCTTGGCGCATCTTGAACTTGGGGTTCTTCTTGCAGATGACGTACAGGCGGCCTTTGCGTCTGACGATCTTGCAATCCTCGCTGCGCTTCTTGATGGATGTCTTGACTTTCATATCTATGCGTTTTTATTTGTATCTGAAAGATATTCTGCCTTTGGTTAAATCGTACGGTGAAATCTCAACTCTCACTTTGTCGCCAAGAAGAATATGGATAAAGTTCATACGCATCTTGCCCGAAATATTGCAGAGCAGGACGTGACCGTTCTCAAGCTCGACTTTGAACATCGCGTTCGGAAGGGTCTCGATAACCTTTCCATCTTGTTCTATTGCTACTTGTTTGGACATTAAAAATTCACTTTAAAATTTAATCGTGCCATCTTTCTCGATAAAATCGAAGGTTGAGAGCTGCTCGGCCCGGCCCTTCCGGACAACAACCGTAAGCTCGTAGTGTGCCGAATTCTTGTGGTCGGCGGTGTGCACGGCCCATCCGTTTCTGTCCAGATAGACCGCCTTGCCGCCGGCGTTGATCATCGGCTCGATACACAGGACCATTCCGTCCACCAGGTGGGTGCCGCGACCCGGACGCCCGTAGTTGGGCACGCCAGGATTCTCATGCATCTCCCGGCCGATTCCGTGCCCCTCGAGTTCGCGGACCACGGAAAAACCGAAATGTTCAACGTACGATTGCACCGCGTATCCGATGTCTCCGACCCGCGCGCCCGCGACAGCCGCCGCGATCCCTCTGTAGAGCGATTCCTTCGTCACGTCCAGGAGTTTCCGGGTCTGGGGCGACACCTCCCCGACGGGGAAGGTGTAGCAGGAGTCTCCGTTGTACCCCTTGTAGAGCGTTCCGATGTCCGCGCTGACGATGTCGCCCTCCTTGAGGACGTAGTCGGACGGGAAACCGTGGACCACGACATCGTTGACAGAGGCGCAGATGGCTGCCGGGAAGCCCTCGAAGCCGAGGAAACTGGGAACCGCACCGTGATCGCGAATGAAAGTCTCGGCCACCTTATTCAACGTTTTCGTTGTCACACCAGGGGCGACCGCCTTACCGACTTCAGCCAGCGTCTTCGAGACGATGATGGCATTTTCGCGCAGCAGTTCGATTTCTTCCTCAGTCTTGGGCTTGATCACAACCGTTCAATTTATTCAAAGAACTACATACCTGAGCGCCCGCTGAGCCGGCCGGTCTTCATCAGGCCGTCGTAGTGGCGCATCAGCAAATAACTTTCCACCTGCTGCAGCGTGTCGAGAACCACGCCCACAAGGATCAGCAGCGAAGTGCCGCCGTAGAAGCTTGCAAAGGCGTTGGTGACGCCGAAAATCATTGCAATGGCAGGAAGAATGGCGATGATGCCGAGGAAGATGGAGCCCGGGAGGGTCACCTTGGACATGATGCTGTCCAGATACTCCACGGTCTTCTTGCCCGGTTTCACGCCAGGGATGAATCCTCCGTCCCGCTTCATGCTCTCGGCCATCATCGTCGGGTTGACGGTCACGGCGGTGTAGAAGTACGTGAAAATCACGATCAGGATGAAGAAGATGAAGTTGTACCAGAAGCCCTGGTAGTTGCTCAGCGTCGCAGCCAGTCCGCGCGTGGCGTCCCAGCGGCTGAAGATGAGCGGGAAGAGCATCAGGGCCTGGGCGAAGATGATGGGCATCACACCCGCAGCGTTGATCTTGAGCGGGATGTACTGGCGGACGCCGCCGTACTGCCGGTTGCCGATCACGCGCTTGGCGTACTGCACGGGCACGCGGCGGACGGCCTGGACCAGCGCGATCGCAGCCACGACCACGAAGAACCAGAGCACGAACTCAACGATGAGCAGGAGAAGGCCGCCGTTGTTGGTGGAGAGCTTTTCCTGGATCTCGGCCAAGAGGGCGTACGGCAGACGCGCGACGATACCGATCATGATGATCAGGGAGATGCCGTTGCCGATACCGCGGTCGGTAATCCGCTCGCCAAGCCACATCACGAACATCGATCCGGCCATCAGGATGATGGTGGACACGAGGTTGAACATGAAGTTGCTCCAGCCGAGCTGGTTGACGGCCACGAAAGCGGCGGAAGGAATCTGGCTATGCACCGAGGCCATGTAGGCAGGGCCCTGGATGCAGATGATGAGGATGGTCAGCCACCGCGTCATCTGGTTCATCTTCTTGCGCCCGCTCTCGCCCTCCATCTGGAGTTTGCGGAAATACGGGACGAAGACGCCCAGCAGCTGGATGACGATGGATGCCGAGATGTACGGCATCACGCCCAGCGCGAAGATCGAAGCGTTGCCGAAGGCGCCGCCGGAGAACATGTTCAGAAGGCCCACAAGGCCGTCCTGCGTGCTGCTCTGGAGATTGGCCAGCATGGACGCGTCAATGCCCGGAAGCACCACGAAACACCCGAGCCGGTAAATGAGGATCAGGACGAACGTGTAGACGAGTCTCTTGCGGAGCTCCTCGATCTTGAAGATGTTCTTGATTGTCTCGATAAACTTCTTCATGACTATTCCATTACGACTGCCTTGCCGCCGGCAGCTTCAATCTTAGCAATAGCGGACTTGGAGAAGGCGTTGGCGGTCACGCTGACCGCGGCCTTGATCTCTCCGTTTCCAAGCACCTTCACGAGGTCGTTCTTGCCGGCGAGGCCGGCGGATATGATCTCGGCGATGCCCAGCTCCTTGAGCCCGGAAGCGACGGCGAGTGCCTCGATGTCAGCGACATTGATGGCCTTGTACTCGACGCGGGTCGGGTTCTTGAAGCCGAACTTCGGCAGACGGCGCTGAAGGGGCATCTGGCCGCCTTCGAAACCAATCTTGTGCTCGTAACCGGCGCGGGCCTGGGCACCCTTGGTACCGCGGGTGGCAGTGCCGCCCTTGCCGGAACCCTGTCCGCGACCGACTCTCTTGCTGGTGTGGGTAGAACCCGCAGCAGGTGTCAAATTATTAAGTTTCATCTCTCAGGTCCTCCTTTAGTCAATAACTTCAACTTTGCAGAGATGGGCGATCCTGGCGACCTGACCCTCGGTGATCGGGGTCTTCTCCACCTCCACGGTCTTGTGCATGCCGCGGATGCCGAGGCAACGAAGGTTGTCCTTCTGGCGACGGGTCTCACCGTTGCTGCTGATAATCTGGGTAATTCTGTACTTTGCCATAGTCGTGTCCTCCGTTAGCCGTTGAAAACCTTGTTCATGGGGACGCCGCGAAGACCGGCCACGGTGTACGCGTCGCGCATCTGCGTGAGCGCCAGGACGGTTGCCTTCACGAGGTTGTGCGGGTTGGAAGATCCCTTGGACTTCGCGAGGACGTTCTGCACGCCGACGGACTCGAACACGGCACGCATGGCGCCGCCGGCCTTGACACCGGTACCGGGCGCCGCGGGCTTCATGAACACGCGGGAACCACCGAATTTCGCCTCCTGCTCGTGCGGGATGGTGGTGTTGATGACGGGAATCTTCACGAGATTCTTCTTTGCATCCTCCACACCCTTCGCAATCGCGGCGGTGACTTCGTTCGCTTTGCCAAGACCATAGCCTACGACACCGTTCTCGTCACCGACGACGACGATGGCAGCGAAGCGGAAGTGGCGGCCGCCCTTGGTCACCTTGGTGACGCGCTGGATGGCGACCAGTCTGTCCTTGAGCTCAAGGTCAGACGTCTTTACTCTCTTAACATTAGTATTTGCCATAGTCTTAACTCTTAGAATACGAGGCCGCCTTCACGGGCAGCATCTGCCAAACTTTTAAC
>CAJOMY010000076.1 GCA_905235775.1 uncultured Bacteroidales bacterium
GTAATTCAACTCGTTGGTGATTCTCTTCATTTATTATCTTTCGTGATAATAATATACAAAATAATCAAAGAAAAATCATGCAACGGTGTTTCATGTAAAACCTTCGAAATATATTTAATAGTCTTTTGCACTAGATATCTCGATCTTTTCATGTATTTTATTTCATTATATAATACTTCAATGAAATTACTTTTTATCATTGCAACAGCATTTATTATTTATTTAATGAGATATAATAAAGCTTATAGCATATCATATAGAAGAAAAGAAGAAGATACTTTTCCTCATGTCTTTTTAATTCCTTTCGCCTTAGTAATGACTCTTCTTGTTCATAGAGATTGGACTTGGTGGGGATTAACCTGGTCTTTTAGTCTCTGGTTAGAATCAGTAGCTGTTTTCCCTCAAATTAGTATTATTGCTAAAACCAATGGATTTTTTGCTTATACTGCACACTATTTAGCTGCTTTAGGTTCATATAGATTCTTTTATATACTTTTATGGATTTATCGATATATTAAATATAAAACTTTGAGTGTAGTATCAATCTGCAGTGGAACTTTACAAGTTTTATTATATGCTGATTTCTTTTATTTATATATAAAAAATATGCGACAAATACTTTCAAGTGAATTACCTGTAACAAATAAAATTTCGGAAGATGAGCGCGAAGATCAGCAGGTGCAGATTCTTTCCGATAAAATCGAACAAGCCTACCGCATTGAGCAGTCCGAACGGCTGCGCGGAGAAGCCCGGGGGCTGCACCCTCGTGATCATCCCCGAGAACGGCGGTCCCGCGCGGACCATCGTCACCTCCGAGGTGGACCTCGTGGAAGTGAACCTGATGGCGGGCAGCTACAAGGCCGTCCTGCACAACTGGTCCTCGCACGAGTGGGAGTCGCTCTCTTTCCGCGACCTCCAGGATCCGGCGCGCGCCGCCGCCTACTCCAATTTCTACCGGGTGGACTGGCTGGGCGCCGATGCGCAGATGGAGCCTTCGCGGATGAGTTCCTGCGTCAGCGAGGTGTTCGAGGTCACGGACGAGCAGGTGGATGCCTGGCGCGAGCTGGTCAGCACCAAGTCCTATTCGTCGGCTTACGAAATGCCCGTCTCGAAGCTGGATGTGGTCGCCCGGCTGGTGCCGCGCGACCGCGTGGCCACCGTCAAGGTGAAGGCCTACATCCGCGGGATCGACAACCTGTATTCCGTGCGCTGCGTGCTCGACGGCCTGCGGGGCGGACAGCTCCTCAGCGGGTCCCACGACAACGTGGCGGACAACGTGTTGGCGGTCGTGGACGAACACTGGACCCGGACCCTGTCGGAGTACGACGTCACGCTCGGTTCCGTGGAGGGGGAGATCCGGATCCTCGGGCTCCCCGACGGGCCGTGGGACGAGGCTTCGCTGCGCACCCGCGTCCCGGAACTCAACCGGCTCAGGCTGCAGTTCCTGCTGCGCGACGGCAAGACCGTGGTTGACACGCTTGCGCTCGCGGGCCACCTCTTCCACACCAAGTCCGGCCTCGAAGCCGCCCGCGACAAGCGCGACTACGACCAGGCGCATCCGGACATCTGGCCGATGGCGGCCGGGATGCCCCCGGAGGATTCCGACCCCGAGCTCGACCTGGAGTTGGAGCTGGTTCTGGTGATCGGCGGCGACGAGAACGGTCTCGAGCCGCTTCCCGGCCGCTGGGATCCGGCCATCCCGCTTCCCCATGTCCCGCCCAAGGACGGTGACCACGGCAACGGCTTCGACGCCGAAGTCGCCGACTGGGAAGACCATGTTTCCATAGATATTCCATTATAACCTTTTATTCCAAAAAAATGAAAAAAACAATTATTATCGCGGCAGCTGCCGCCACCCTTCTCGGCGTGGTCTCCTGCAACAAGGAGAACATTCCCAATCCTGCCGAGTCTCTCCAGAACGGCACGCCCGTGCGTTTTGGGATGTATCTTCCCGGTGCCACCAAGGCCGGTGCGTTCGGGCAGAGCAGTACTGATTTTTTGAAGGGAAATCCCACTGCTGATCCTGCTGTGGACAATGGCGGTTTCGGTATCTTCGGATACTATACTGACAACGGCACTTATGTCGCTGATGCCTCCACAGGTTCCCCGATCAACTTTATGTACAACCAGCAGGTGAGGTGGAACGGCACTTCCTGGGCCTATACCCCGATCAAGTACTGGCCCAACGAGACCGGTGACGCTGCGACCAGCCGCCTGACTGACGCTTCTACCTATTCGATCGACAAACTCTCCTTCCTGGCATATGCGCCGTATGTCGCTACCAATGCATCTGGTATTCCCACCGGAGCGATTCATAACGACACTACGGAAGGTATCCTTTCCGTGTCCGCCAACACAGACAAGGGCGATGCGAAGATTACCTTCCAGGTCCCGGCCCGTGGCGATCAGCAGGTGGACCTCCTCTGGGGTGTGGCCGCCAACAATGCTGCGAACTACACGGATGTCGATGGCAACACGGTGACGATCAATCCCGGCAGACCGTTCCTCGACCTGAGCAAGCCTAAATTTGCTGATGAAGAGATCAAGTTCGTCTTCAAGCACGCGCTCGCCAAGGTCGATTTCAAAGTGCAGGCGATCGTCGACGAGGCAACATCCGGCGACCCTGCCATTGCTTTGAACGACAACACCAAGATTTACCTGCGCAAGATCGAGCTTCTTGGTCCCTATGCGAAGAAGGCCGTGCTGAATCTCAACAACGCAGGTACGGATGGTTTCAATGATCTCCGCAGTGTCCCCAAGTGGGAATTCTCCGATAGTCCGTATGAGTATTTTAATAATTTGACAAAGTTGAACGCTGGAGATAATAACAATGAGGATGTCAAGGGCTACATTGTTGCCTATACCTTCAACGACAACCTGAAAGATGGCCAGGAGAATACCGCTGCGGAGGCAAATGCTGAGTCCGACGATCTTAACAGCGATGAGACTGATGGTGTTACTCAGGGTACTACCGGTGTCACGGCCACGTTAAAGAATGCTTTGAAGGATAATCGTCAGTTCCTGATCATCCCTACTGATATGACTTCCGAAACCGAGATTATTCCGATCGCTAGTGAGGAGGGCATTACGGCTCCTGGAGCAACGAAGATCAAGGACCTTTCCTATGTCCGCGTGACCTACGATGTGGAGACGGCGGATGCAGCTCTCTCCCAGACGCTTACGGATGGAACGACACATGGCTCCAAGATCCACAACGTGATCGTCCGGCCGCTGAATATCAACTTCGAGGGCAACAAGGCCTACACCATCAAACTGCAGCTCGGCATGACCTCCGTGAAGGTGAGCGCTGAGGTCAATGGTTGGGAGGACACCGCTGCCGCGCAGCCGATCAATCTTCCGTCCAACAACGAGGCAGGCCAATAATAATCATTATATCTTATCCGTTTTTTCTTACCAGGGCGGGCCTGACCGCCCGTCCTGGTACCAATAACCAAGCAACAACAGGCAACATGCTGCATATCGGGAATTCTGTGAAGGCCGTCCTGCATGAGCGCGGCATCTCGGTGGCTGCTTTCGCGCGTGCGCTTCCCTGCTCGCGGGAGAATGCTTTTCGGATCCTGCGGCGCTCCGATATGGATACTGCACTCCTGCGCCGGATCTGCCTCGTGCTGGACCACGATTTTTTTGCGGACCTCAGCCGGGCGGGGGATTACGGCGGCAAGAAAGACCTCTGAATATGGAACTCGAAAAGATCTTGACGGCGGAAATCAGCAACACGACCCGGATGAACTTCTGGCGGGAGGATGCGTCCTGGCGGGCGTATAACCATTCGGCCTGGTTCGCCGTGACCCGCTTCGGCCTGGATGACCGGAGCAGCCGGCTGGTCTGCGACGGCTGGGAGTCGGTGTACATCTCGCTTTCCGACGAGACGCTGGACGTCCTGCTGGCCCCGATCAACATGGTGTCCCGTATGGCCGAACGTATCGCGCTGGACGCCGGCATCCCGTTCGACGTCAATGCCTACTACCGGTGGAAGAGTCCCTTTGCCCCGGTGGAGGCCTCGGCGTCTGATCTTTTCCCCGGTCCGGACCTTGCCCCTCCTTTTTCTTCCGCGTCTTCCCGGCAGAAGAACTGCGATATGCAGATGCGCCTGCTGTGGCAGCGCGTCCGGGACTTCGACCTGTGCGCCGCTTCGCCTGCCGTCTGCGCGGACTTTGTCCGCCAGCTCAAGGACTTCGTGGAGGACGCCTGACCCCCCCGCCACCCCCTTTTCTTCCCGGCCCTGACCAGCCCCGAAGGAACCAAGCAAAAAGCTCTTTGACATACTGTTTACCGCTTTGAAATAATTTCTTATCTTTGCGATGTTGTTTGAACCGAAGATATGAAGAATACGAATTATATCAAGATTCTTGACGGTGCCGTCCAGGCGCAGCTGGATGTCATTATCTATTCCGACCAGGAGGGGATTACGTATGCCTATGCCCCGGCGCTGGATCTGACGGGTTATGGAACCGATGTCCAGGAAGCCAAATCATCCTTCGAGATTGTCATTGAGGACTATTTCGAATATGGCATCAAGCGGAACACCCTGAAGCCGGATCTGCTTGCGCACGGGTGGAAGTCCGTGGATGAAACGGATTTCTCATTCCCCAAGGCCTGGAACCTGTTCCGTACCAACAAGCAGATGCAGGACATCTATTCCGGCTCGTTCAGCAAGTTATCCTATCCGGTCAGTTATGCTGCGAACTAATTGATGGGCCGGTTCTCCAATATTTCACTTTCCCGTTATCGCAGAATTTTGCAGGCGCTCGGCTTGACTTATGTCAGGACCAAGGGCGGACATGAAATGTGGTTCCGGGAAGGAATGCTCCGTAACGTTGTGCTCCAGACACATCTGGATCCGGTCCCGGAAAGAGTTGTCTTGTCCAATCTTCGTACGATGGGGATTACGGCCGGGGAATTTGAACGAATAATGCAGACGATCAAGTAATCGTCCCTTGCCATAGCGCCTTTTCAGAGCGGTAAACAGTGATGTTTACCGCTTTTTTTGTGTGTATGTGAAAAAGAATGAGTATGGAAAAAAGACGCAATGTGCTGATTGTGATGCTCCTGGTGCTGGCGGCGGTCCTGCCGCTGCCCCGCCTGCGTGCCCAGAGCGTGGCCGTGTCCGCCGACGTGGCCCAGTGTGCCTTCCTGGGCACGATGAACCTGGAGCTCTCCTGGTCCGTGGCCCAGCACTGGACGCTGTCGGCCGGGGCCCGGGTCAATCCCTGGACCTTCTCCCGGCAGGACCCGCAGACCTCCATCCAGGCGCGTCAGACCAGTTTCTCTCTCGGCACGCGCTGGTGGCCCTGGCACGCCTTTTCCGGCTGGTGGGTAGGCATCCGGGCACAATATACTCCTTTCTTCTCCACCACGGGGGTCTGGCGTCCGGCGCTCGCCACGGGCAGTTTCGTCGGGGGCGGCCTTTCGTTCGGCTACATGTATATGCTCACCCGGCACCTCAATATCGAGGCGGCCCTCGGCGGCGTCGGGGGCTGGATGCCGTCCTATACCCTCTACTACAGCGCCTTCCATCCCGACGTCCGGGATGCGGGGCCGCGCTGGTTCATCGCTCCCGAACTGATCTCCGTCACCCTTTGCTATGTATTCTGATATGGCCATGAAGCGTCTGTTTTCCTTATCCCCATTAGCTCGGCGCTGTTCTGGCGCAACGGCGCTTCTGGCCTTTTTTATACTCCTTCTGCTCTGCCCGGGCTGCGGCACGCAGCGCAAGCTCCAGCGCGTCCGCACGCAGGCCACCCGTCCCGCCGAGCTGGCCCTCGAGGACGAGCGGGCCGAGCTGCAGCCGCAGTTCACCCGCGCCGCGCGGGTGTCCGACACCATCAGCGTCGATGACGGGCAGGGCGGCCGCCGCATCCTGATGCGTGCCATCCCGGACGCCCGCGGGGGGATGACTCCCTTCGAGGAGCTTGATCCGGTCGTGGTGACGGCCCGCTTTCGCAACCTGGCCGAGCGCGACGGGAAGGTGGATATCGCATTTCAAGTCCGGGTGCCCGCAGAGATGCGGGACAGCCGCTGGCAGCTCCGTTTCTATCCTGACCTGCATCTGCCCGACGGACGCCAGCGGCTGGACCCGGTTATCATCACGGGCAGCGACTACCGCCGCTCCCAGCTGCGCGGATACGAGCAGTACAACCGCTTCCTGAACCGCATCAGCGCCGACACCACGCTCCACGTGGACCGGCACCAGCTGGAGGTGTTCATCGAGCGCAACATCCCCGCGCTCTATGCCTTCAAGCGGGACTCCTCTTTCGTCTCGGACGAGCTGTTCGTCTCCTCCTACGGCGTGACCGAGCAGGAGGCCGTCGAGCATTACACCCTCTGGACCTCCATCCGCCGCAACCGCCTGCTGCGCGACCGGGAGAAGATGTACCGCCGCTACGTCAAGGTCCCCATCGCCAGCGACGGGGTGCGGCTGGACACCGTCCTGCGCGACGAGCACGGCTATTTCGTCTATCACTATACGCAGCCCGTCGCCATCACGCCCCGGATCCGCAAGATCGACGTAACCCTGTCCGGGGGCATCTACGACACCGACGACCGCCTGCTCTATTCGTTCCCCGCCGGCGACCCGCTCACGTTCTACATCAGCTCGCTCAATGCGCTGGCCGACAGCTCCGACCGCTATCTGACCCGGGTGGAGGAGCGGCAGATGGCCGTCACGTCCTCCCACCGGATCGACTTCGAGCTGGGCCGGGCGGACATCAACCCGGCCCTGGGCACCAACCGCGCCACGCTCTCCCGCATCCGGCGCGACATCGCCGACCTGCTGTCGCTGGGCGGCGGCTTCGCCCTCGACTCCGTGATGGTCGACGCCTTCGCCTCGCCGGACGGCTCCGTGCAGCGCAACGACGAGCTCTCCGCGCAGCGCGGAGAGTCCGTGGCCCGCTGGCTCGGCGGGTGCATCCTCTCGGTGCGGGACTCCCTCTACGGGGTCACCGGCCCGGTCTATGACCTCTCCGGCCGTCCGGCCGGTCCCGGGGCTCCCGTCATCCGCAACGTCCGGTCCCGGGGCAGGGGAGAGAACTGGCCCCTGCTGGACTGGTACGTGGACGCCGATCCGCTTCTCACGGCGGACCAGAAGGTCCGCTACGCCTCGCTCCAGGTCGTTGAAGACCTGGACCGCCGCCAGGCGCTGCTCACCCGCGAGAGTTTCTATCCCTATCTGTTCGAGCAGTACTACCCGCGCCTGCGCACGGTGGAGCTTACCTTCCACCTGAAGGGAACGGTGCCGCAGCGCGACACGGTCCGCACGGACATCGTGGACGAGACCTATGCCTCCGGCGTGCAGGCCCTGGCCCGGATGGAATACGCGCAGGCCGCGCGCATCCTGGCCCCGTACGGGGACTACAACACGGCCCTCGCTTACTCGGCCCTGGGCCGCAACGCCGCCGCGATGGCCATCCTCTCGCAGCTGCCGGCCTCCGCCGAGGTCCTCTACCTCAAGGCCATCCTCCACGCCCGCCTCGGGCAGGAGCGCGACGCCGTGGACTGCTACCTGGCCGCGTGCCGCGAGGACCCGGCCTTTGTCCGCCGGGGCAACCTCGACCCGGAGATCCGGGCCCTGATCCGCCTGTACAACCTGCAAAACGAATAACGATATAATTTATGCGCACAAGAACTATTATCCATTCCCTCGCAGCTGCATTCATCCTGCTCCTGACGCTCCCGGCCTGCGACAGGCTCTACCGGGACGAGCTGCAGTCCCTGCAGAACCAGATTGACGAACTGAAGAAAGGAAAGGAGTAGGGGTATGAGAAATATGGTTACACGTAATGTATTTATCATATTGTTACTGCTGGGAACGGGCTGTAACAAAAACAAGGATTGTGGATATTCTGGAAGTACGCACATGGTGTATAATGAACAGACAAAAGATTGTGAATGTACTAATTGGGATAACAGCGGCAGCTGTCCATTGTCGGAAATCCATTATAATAGCATTTCTTTGGTGAGAAGAAACTTTGACTATTATGTCAAGTCCATGTCGGAATACCCATACTTTGCTCATAAAGGGGACACCATTTTGGTTTGGGGGTTCATTGTTG
>CAJOMY010000077.1:0-13651 GCA_905235775.1 uncultured Bacteroidales bacterium
CACGCCGCCCTGCGCGATCAGCACTTCCTGGAAACCGTCGAAGCAGGTGAACGGGGTGCCGCTCCACACGCCTTCCAGCTGGCTCAGCACCAGCCCCGGCGCGGCACAGATCGCCGCCACGGTGCCGCCGGCGGCATAATGTGCGCGCATCAAGGCGATGAGCGGCGTGCAGGCGGCAAGGTTCCTGGACCCGGGCATGCCGCCCGGGAAAATCATTACGTCGCCCTCCGTCGTTCCGGCCTGCTCCGTGTCGAGCTGCGGCAGAAACGCTTCCGGGCAGACCGTGATCCCGTGGGAAGATTCGACCGAGGGTTCATCCGTCAAGGCGACCAGGCGCGCATCGACGCCGCCCCGGCGGAGCACATCATAGGTGGCGAGGGCCTCGACATCCTCGAAGCCGTCGGCCAGAAAAATATTCACTCCTTTCATACAAGGGCAAAATTACAAAAAAAATACCTACCTTTGAGCATCAGATACTTAAAACGGAGTTATTCATGAAGAAATTCCTTTCCCTCTGCATTGCAGCGGCTTTCGCGCTGTCTTTCAACGCCGGTGCCCAGGTCTTCAACCACCTCGCGCTCGGCATCGGCGCCGGCACCGACGGCCTGGACCTTGAGCTGGCCGCCCCGCTCGGCAGCCACGTGGACGTCCGTGCCGGCTACGGCATGGGCTTCGGCCTGATCGGCGTCAGGACCGGCGGCATCACCCTCCCGGAGCATCCGGGCAACCCCGCCTCCGCCAACGCCAATGTCCCCCTGAAGCTCGGCTTCGGCATGTCCGACGCCCGCCTGTTGTTCAACATTTACCCCGGCAAGGGTGGTTTCCGCTTCACCGTGGGCGCCTATATGGGCGCTTCCCGTTTCGTGCGCGGCACCTTCACCGGCATGCCGGCCGACTACAACAACGTCGGCATCGACGTGGACGGCTACCTCGTCAAGGCCAAGAACGGCGAGCTTGCCATCGACCTCTGCGCCAGCGGCATCGGCAGCCACGGTTTCGCCGTCAAGCCCTACGTCGGCATCGGCTACGGCCGCGCCGTCCCGCGCAGCATCGTCAGCTTCAACGTCGACCTCGGTGTGCAGTATCAGGGCAAGCCCACCGCCTGGGCCCGGGGCGAAGGCCTCACCGGCCGTGTCCAGGACGTGCAGCTGACCTCCAAGCAGCTCGACGGCATGGACAAGATCACCGAAGACTACGGCAGGTACATGACCTTCTGGCCCACGCTGAGCATCCACGTTTACTTCAAGCTTTTCTAACCGCCACGATATGAAAAAGATCTTTCTCGCCGCCTCGCTGGCGGCCCTGCTTCCCCTGCTTTTCTCCTGCGGGAAGGTCAAGGAAAACAGCAACAACTTCGAGGAGCCCCGCTTCATCCAGTACGCCGGCCAGCTGGTCATGCGCGGCGACATCGCCCCCGCGGCGGCTCCGGCGAGCGTGCCCGTCGCCGCTCCCGCCGCCGTTTCCGTCATCGAATATATCGAATTCACCGAGAGCGGCCTCTATGTCGTCGGCATCCGGACCGACGGCGAGACCAGCTACAAGGCCGGCAAATTCACGACGACTGACGGCAGTGTCTATGCCTGCGAGGGCTTCGGCACCGTCGAGCTGTCCGGCAGCAACCCTGTGAACGTGACGGTCAAGAGGAACGGCGGTGCCACCGAGGTCCTGAAGGCCGACTTCAAGAAGGCCGCCGGTTCCAACGTCGCCTACCGCGGCTGGACCGTGGACAAGACCCGCGTCACCGTGTATGGTTTCAACACTCCGGCCAGCGCCGACTTCACCGGCTGCAACTTCCAGGAGATCGCAAAGTTCCTGCGGGACAACGGCCATGAGCCCGGCGACGTCCCGTCCGGCAGCCTGCAGTCCGTGTCCTTTACCGGTGTCGGTTCCATCATCTTCGCGTACTCCGACGGCACCGCCAACGTGGGCGAATGCACCGTCAGCGGTGCCAGCGTCAATTTCAGCTGGCGCAGCACCACCCGCGTGTTCGTGATTGAGGGCGGCAAGGCCACCATCGACTACCTGGACGGCAAGTGCATCCTGAAGATCGACGCGAAACTCAAGAATTCCACCACCTCCGGCTCCGTCACCTTCGTGATGTCGCCGATGGCGTAGCGGGGAGCTATTCTTCCTCCGGCAGGTTCGGAGCGACGTCCGGGTCGATGTAAGGATCCGCGTCGCTCCGAATTGTCGTTGTCTCCAACAGGAGCGTGTCGCGGTCGGTGGGGCCGAGGGTGAAGTTGAGGCACTCGGCCGGCACGAGCATCGTCTCGCCCGCCTTCAGCGGGAAATCGATCGCCTGCCCGCCGGCGAGCGGAATCTGCACTGCCGCGCCGCCCCGGACGCAGCTGTACAGCAGGAAGGGGCCGGCGTCGCGGCGGATCTCCAGCGGCGCGGCCAGCGGGATGCGGTCCACCCGCATCTGCGGCAGGTCCAGCACCCGCACCGATCCCGGCGCGTCGCCGGAGGTTCCGGGCTCCGCCGTTGTCATTCCGGGTCTGACCCGGAACCTCCCGTAGCCGATGAAGTCCAGCGCGTCCACCAGCGTCAGCGAAGGATCGAACTCGTCGGGGTGGACTTCCCCGCCCCAGCCGCAGAGACAGAAATCCATCGGGGAGGACTCGCCGATCTCCAGGATCTCCATCTCGCCGAAGGCCGCGTGCGGCGTGCCGGCGGGGATGTGCAGGCACTGTCCGGCGTGCGGTGCGATGACATTCAGGAGGTCCTCCACGCTGCCGTCCAGGCACTTGGCATACACCTCGGCGGCGTCCGTATCGCAGCGCCATCCCACCGCCAGGCGGGCGTCCTGGCCGGCGCGCAGCACGTACCACAGCTTCTCCTTGCCCAGGAAATCATATCGCTGGGCGGCCGTCTCGTCGTCGGGATGCACCCGCAGGGGCATGCGGCCCTTCACGTGCAGCACACGCACGCAGACCGGGAACTGCCGTCCGTAGTACTCATACACATTGTCCCCGACCATACGGTCGAGGTAGGTTTCCATCAGCTCGGAAAGGCTGTTGCCGGCCAGCCAGCCTTCGCGCACCAGCGAATCGCGGTAGCCCAGGTCCGCGAGCTTGAACTCCTCGCTGCCCCAGGGATAATCGTCCTGCAGGGTGCAGAACTTGAAAGGATACAGTTTCTTCTCTTCTTCCATACGGCGCAAAGTTACGAAAAAAGCTCAACTTTGCCGGCGGGGGGCGGCGAGCAGGGAGGTGAGCAGCCCGACGAGCCCGACGCCGAGCACGGTCCACAAAAGGTCTGTAACCTGAAGGACCACCGGGTAGGCCTGGAGGAAGAAGCCGCCGGGCATCTTGACGAAGCCGAAGTGCTGCTGGAGCAGTGTGAGGGCGACGCCGACGGCCAGCCCGGCGCCCAGCCCGCAGCCCGACACCAGCCAGCCTTCCAGGATGAAGATCCGACGGATCAGCCGGTCGTCGGCGCCGAGTGCGCGCAGTGTCGCCATATCCTCCCGCTTGGCGATGGAGAGCATCGACAGCGAGCCGAAGATATTTGAGGCGATGATAATCACCACGAACAACAGGATCAGATAGATCGCCAGCTTCTCATAGCGCATCATTTTATACAGAGAAGGCTGCTGCTGCACGCGGTCTTGCACCCGATAGTCCGGGCCCAGCAGTTCCTGCAGTTCCCGCAGGAACTTCCGGCCCGCCCGGGTGGCGGACAAGCCCTGGCGGTCAGAAGAAGGAGATGCAGACGGGAAGGCCAGCCGGAGTTCGATTCCGGAGACCTCGTCAGTCAGGCCCAGCAGCGTGCGCATCGTCTCCAGCGGCAGCACCAGCAGGTCCTCGTCGGCGGAGGCGTTCACGCTCACCAGCGCGGACGGATGCACCTTCACGCTCCCCAGCGCCGCCGCCGGTCCGGCCAGCGGAATGCGGGCGCCCCGGCGCGGATAATACAGCACCAACGGCTCCAGGAAGTGGGGGCGTATCCCCATTTCACGCGCCAGCGTGACGCCAACCGCCGCTTGCGGCAGCGTGCCGTCGTGCAGCGAGAACGCCCCCTCGACCACGTGCTCCGCCAGCCGTGACTCCGCCTCGTAGACGGCGTCCACGCCCTTCGCGCGGGCCAGCTGCTGCCGTCCGCCATAGGCGACGAAGACCTGCTCCTCCACCACGCTGCAGATTTGCTCCACGCGCGGGTCGTCCAGCAGCGCCTCGAATGCGGGCCCTTCGGGCACGAAATATTTTCCGGTCGCGGGCGTGACCAGCACGTCCGGCGACAGGTCGGAGAGGCTCTCCTTGATGACGCGGTCGAAGCCGTTGTAGACCGAGAGAATGAGGACCAGCGCCGCCGTGCCGACGGCCATCCCGATGGCGCTCAGCGTCGAAATCGCGTGGATGACCCCCAGTGACTTCCGGGCCACCAGGTACCGCCGTGCGATATAAAGGTCGGCTCGCACGGGGCCGCCTTACTTCTTGAGGAGCTCCTCGATGTGCTCCGCATAATCCAGCGTCGAGTCCAGGTAGAAATCCAGCTCCGGCACGATGCGCAGCTGGGAGGCGACCCGGCGGCCGAGCTCGCCGCGCAGGGAGCGCTTCTCCTCCCCGATGAGCTGCATCACCTGCGGCGCCCGGTCGGACGGGAAGATGCTTACGAAGACCTTCGCGATGCTCAGGTCGGGGCTGATGCGCACCTCGCTGACCGTCACCATGGCTCCGCCGAAAGCCGCCATTCCGCGGCTCCGGATGATCTCGGAGAGGTCGCGCTGGAGTTCGCGCGCGACCTTCAATTGTCTGGTACTTGCAGGTTTGTCCATAGCTGATCTGTCATTCTGAGGCCGCAGGCCGGGGAATCTAAACTACCTTGATGATAAAGTAGTCCTTCTTCCCCTTCTGCGCCAGGATATACTTCCCGTCGATGATGTCCGCCTCGGACAACTGGTAATTGATGTCCGCGAGCTTGTCCTTGTTGAGGCTGAAGCCGTTCTGCTGGATCATCTTGCGGGCCTCGCCCTTCGAGGGGAAAATCTGCGTCGAGACGGCCAGCGCGTCCAGGATGCCGAGCGGGAGTTCCGCGCGGGCGACCTCGAAGGTCGGCACGCCGCCGAAGACGTCGAGGAAAGTCCGTTCGTCGAGCTTGCGCAAGTCCTCGGAGGTCGATTTGCCGAAGAGCATCTGGCTGGCGCGCACGGCGTTGTCAAACTCCGCTTGTCCGTGCACCATGACGGTCACCTCGCGGGCGAGCAGGCGCTGCAGTTCGCGCCGCTCGGGGGCCTCCCGGTGGGCGGCGATCGCGGACTCGATGGTCCCGCGGTCCAGCATCGTGAAGATCTTGATGAAGCGCTCCGCGTCCTCGTCGCTGACGTTCAGCCAGAACTGGTAGAACTGGTAGGGGGAAGTGCGCTCCGGGTCCAGCCACACGTTGCCCTTCTCGGTCTTGCCGAACTTGGTGCCGTCCGCCTTGCGGATCAGCGGGCAGGTCAGCGCGAAAGCCTCGCCGCCGTCCATGCGGCGGATGAGCTCCGTGCCGGTGGTGATGTTGCCCCACTGGTCGGAGCCGCCGAGCTGCAGTACGCAGCCCTTGTGCTTCCAGAGCCAGTAGAAATCATAGCCCTGCATCAGCTGGTAGCTGAATTCGGTAAAGGACATGCCCTCGGAGGAGTCGCGCGAGAGGCGCTTCTTCACGGAGTCCTTCGCCATCATGTAGTTGACGGTGATGTGCTTGCCGATGTCGCGGATGAAATTGATGAAGGAGTAGTCCTTCATCCAGTCGTAGTTGTTGACGAGCTCGGCCTTGTTGGGGGCGTCGGAGTCGAAGTCGAGGAACTTGCCCAGCTGGGCCTTGATGCCCGCCACGTTGTGGGCGAGGGTCTCCTCGTCCAGCAGGTTGCGCTCCTGGCTCTTCATCGAGGGGTCGCCGATCATGCCGGTGGCGCCGCCGACCAGGGCGTACGGCTTGTGGCCGCAGTTCTGGAAGTGTTTGAGGATCATCACACTCACGAGGTGCCCGATGTGCAGGCTGTCGGCCGTCGGGTCGATCCCGACGTATGCCGCCTGCGGGCCTTCCATCAATTTCTCTTCCGTTCCGGGCATGATGTCCTGGATCATACCGCGCCAAGAGAGCTCTTCAACAAAATTCTTCATCGATTGCATACAAATTAGTCTGCAAATTTAGGTAATATTTAGTAAATTTGCACGTTTTGCCGCCGGAGGCTGGCCTCCGGCTGCAAGGGCCAATGAAATAACTTTTTATTAGATATTATGAGAAAGAAAATCGTTGCAGGCAACTGGAAGATGAATACGACCAGACCTGATGGTATCGAACTGGCGAAGGCCGTGGCGGCCCGCGCCGCGGAAGTCCCGGCCGGCGTCGGCCTCATCATCGCCCCGCCCTTCACCCACCTGTGCGGCTGCGGCAAGCAGCTTGAAGGCACGAAAGTCGAACTCTCCGCCCAGAACTGCGCCGACCACGCCAAGGGCGCCTACACCGGCGAGATCTCCGTCGACATGCTGAAGGCCGTCGGCTGCCAGTGGACCATCCTCGGCCACTCCGAGCGCCGCCAGTACTACGGCGAGACCGACGAGAAGCTCGTCGAGAAAGTCAAACTGGCCCTCGGTGCCGGACTCGGCGTCATCCTTTGCGTCGGCGAGAACCTCGACGAGCGCAAGGCCGGCAAGCACTTTGACGTCTGCGTCGCCCAGACCAAGAACGTCCTCTACAACTTCACCGCCGAGGACATGAAGAAGATTGTCATCGCCTACGAGCCCGTCTGGGCCATCGGCACCGGCGAGACCGCCACGGCCGAGCAGGCCGAAGAGATCCACGCCTGCATCCGCAAGGTCCTCGCCGACAAGTTCGGCGCGGCCGTCGCCGACGACGTCACGATCCTCTACGGCGGCTCCTGCAAGCCTTCCAATGCGAAGGAGCTCTTCGCCCAGCCCGACATCGACGGCGGCCTCATCGGCGGCGCCGCCCTCAAGGCGGACGACTTCATCCAGATTGCCCTGTCCTTCTAGGACGCTATTCCAGGATGCGCACCACCAGGCCGATGCGGCCTGCGGCGCTCCACAGCCAGACCATGTCACCCTCGAAGCGAACCACTTCGAGGGTGAGGTTTTTTCGCGTCAGCACCTCGCGCTCCGTCGTCCAGACGAGATCCGCGCTCAGGCGCTGCCCCAGCGCATCGGGCACCTGCGAGAACGTCGCCACGAAGAAGTCCGACATCGTGTCCGTGCCGGCACGGAACTCCCGCAGATCGCGGCTGAAGGCCAGCTGGCAGCTGTTCGGCTCGTAGCTGAACGCGATGCTGCCGCCCACCAGCAGCCGCACCCCCTCGTTCTCGCAGAACGCGGCGCGCTGCCGCTCGTCCTGGCAGCCCGCCAGCACCAGCGTCAGGAGCAACCATATGACACGCAGCCGTCTCATTGTACGATAATCTCTTTCATCAGCGTCTCCGCCGTGCCGTCCGTGTGAAGGATGCGGGCGCGCAGCACGCCGCTCCGGCGGAGGGTGTAGCGCCCGTCCGCCTCCGGCTCGATCGGCACGCCGTCCAGCGACCACTGCACTTCCTGCACCTCCGCGGCGTTGAACACCCGCAGCGGGAGCTTGCTCCCCGACGGGAAACTGCCGTCCACGTTGCGCGTGGCGCCGCTCAGATAAATATACGGATACATCCCGCCGCGCTGCATCTTCGTCGTGAAGCTGCCGTCCATGCTATAGCGGACGCGCGTCCCCGCGCGGACCTGCACCGAGAAACGGTATTCCGTGCCGGGACTCAGCCCCTCCAGCGTGCAGCTGGTCGTGCCGGAAGGCAGCTCGCGGAGCCATTCCTGCCCGCCGTCCGACCAGCGGACCAGGTAGCCGCTGATTCCGTGCAGGGCCGGATCGGTCTTCCAGCGCAGCACGGCCGCGTCCTGATAGACCGACAGGTCGAGAAGCGTGATCGGCTCCAGCACCTCGAAGCTCACGTCGCCGGCGCCGTCCGGGCGGATGTCCGTCAGGGCCAGGCCCGGTGCCGTGCCGCTCCAGGCGCGGAATGCCGCCGGCGTGTCCGATCCGAAGCTGTCGAAGCCGCCCGGCCCCGGGAAGGGCAGCCCCCGCACGTGCTCCGTCGCGTCCGGGTCTGCGGGCACGGGCCGGGCGCAGGGATGCGCGGGGTTGTTGTTCACCAGACCATAATCCCAGCGGTCTCGCGCCGTCAGCTCCCGCTCGTGGCCCGGCGAGCGCCCGGCCGCATTCTCCGAGCGGTCCACGTGGAATACGTGCAGCCCGTCCGTGCGCGCTTCGAAGAGGAAAAACTCTCCCTCCACGCCTGTCAGCGCCTTCAGGTAGCGGCGCTCCCGGAGCAGGGGAGCGAGGGTACAGCCGCCCGTGGCGAGCGTGTCGCAGCGCCCGAGCCCCAGCAGCTCGAACTCGACGGCCCCGAAGTCCGGCGGCGTCTCCCGGCGGCAACCTTCGTCCATCAGCGACGTTCCCCAGAGGCCGCGGTCCGTCCCGCCGGACTCCCCGCCGTCCGTATCATACAGGTCCGGCAGCCCCAGCACATGCCCGAATTCGTGGCAGAATATCCCGAGCCGTCCCTCCGGTGCCACAGCGAAGCTGTCGATTTTCAAATTCTTGATATTCAATGCGCTGCCGCCGCCGTCGCTCAGCCGGCCCTGCTGCGGACAGAGATCGTCCGCAACCCCGCTCTCCTGCTGTCCGGGGCCCGCATACAGCAGCATCACGTTGTCCACGAAGCCGTCCCCGTCGCCGTCGAACCGCGACCAGTCCAGCTCCCCCTGCACCGCCGTGCAGGCCTCCTTCACGGCCTCCGCCAGGCGCACGTCGCGCCGGTCCGGATAGTCCGCCCCGTACCATGCCGCCGCGTGCTCCAGCTTCACCTGCGGCCCCAGCACAAACTCGAACGCCTGCTCCCCGAACTGCCGGTTGAAATACGCCTCCGCCTCCCGGACCAGCTGCGCCTGCCCCTCCCGGCCGGCGGCGAAGCCCCGGTCTTCAAACTCCACCGGAATCACCACCATCCGGAAAACGGTTATCAGTAACAGTGCGTTCATTTCTCATCCCGAAGATACGGAATATTATGGATAAACCGAAATAATTACTTACCTTTGCCGTGCATTTCGAAAACCGGTAAGTGGTTTTGGTGCAATGGGTCCCGGGCCCGCCCCGGGATGAGTAACACATTTTAACATACAAAAATGCAACATTTTGAACTGAAGGGTACTACCCGCCAGATCGGCAACAAAGCCGTCATCAAAGAATTCCGCCGCGCCGGGCTTGTCCCGTGCAACCTCTACGGCCCCGGCCTGGAGAACGTCCATTTCACTGTCAGCGCCAAGGAGCTCAAAGCCCTCACCGACACTCCGAAGGCCTACATCGTCGACCTCGTCCTCGATGGCGCCAAGAAGGCCCGGACCGCCATCATGCACGAGCTGCAGTGGCACCCGGTCACGGACACCTGCCTCCACGTCGACTTCCTCGCCGTGGACGACAAGAAGCCCATCGCCATCAGCGTTCCCCTTGTGATCGAAGGCCACGCCAAGGGTGTGCAGCAGGGCGGTAAGTTCTACCAGAACGCCCGCAGCATCAAGGTTTCCGCCCTCATGAAGGATCTTCCCGACGAGGTCACCGTCAACATCAACGACCTCGGTCTGGACAAGCGCATCAAGGCCGGCGACATCCAGCTCAAGAACGTCGCCGTCATCTCCGACAAGGACACGATCATCTGCGGCGTCAAGACCACGCGCAATGTCACTGCTGCGGCTGCTGCGGAGGAATAAGCCCGACCCTGCCGTGTCAGAGAAGTCTTACCTGGTCGTCGGACTCGGCAACATCGGTGCCGAATACGCCGCCAGCAGACACAACATCGGCTTTATGATATTGGATGCCTGGGCCCAGGCATCCAATGTCGTTTTCGCGCCCGGCCGCTACGGCGACCAGGCCGTCGTCCGCGACAAAGGGCGGGAGTTCCACCTGCTGAAGCCCTCCACCTATATGAATCTGAGCGGCAACGCCGTGCGGTACTGGCAGCGGGAACTCGGCATCGGGCTGGACCACGTCCTGGTCATCTGCGACGACATCAACCTTCCCTTCGGGACGCTGCGCCTGCGCCCCTCCGGCTCCGACGGCGGCCACAACGGCCTCAAGAGCATCGGGGCGATGCTGGAAAGCTTCGACTGGGCGCGTCTGCGGGTCGGCGTCGGCCACGATTTCGCCCAGGGCCGGCAGATCGAATTCGTGTTGGGGGACTTCTCGGAAGAGCAGAAGAAAGAAATCCCGGAGCTGGCCCGGAAAATCATCGCCGGAGTCCGTACATGGGCGTTTGTCGGCACCGGCCAGGCCATGAATCAGGTCAATGTCCGTCCGAAAATGGCAAATACTGACGATTAAATGCTGATTTTTTGCAAAAAGTCTTGCTTTTTCTTGATTTCTTTTTTATCTTGCCGACAATTAAGCAGTTACCATATTAACACCTTAAATAACACACACCATCATGAAAAATCTTGTTAAGAAGATCGAAGAGAACATGGAGCTCTTCAAAGTCAACGCTGAAGCTCAGGTTGTCAAAGGTAACAAAGCTGCCGGCGCCCGCGCCCGCAAGATCGCGCTCGATCTGATGAAGGACCTCAAGGAGTTCCGCAAAATTTCTGTTGCTGAGGCGAAGAAATAATTTTTTTCGTTTTTCTTGCAACGTTTTAAAAACCACCTGCATCTATGTTGTAGGTTTAGGTTTTAGTACACGTCTAAGAGTCGGTGAGCCGGGAGGCTGCGCCGGCTCTTTTGCATTTGTGCAAAAGAGCCGGCCGCTGCCGCTACGACGGAGGAGGATCTCGGGGTACCGTTTTCTATATGTCGCTGATTGACAAATAGATATGAAAGTAACCGGGTACTTTGGAACCCGGTTACTTTCATAAACCGCTGATTGACTTGCTGTTGCAAAAAACGGCCGCCGGGGGGCTCAGACCAGGGAGGCGAGGCAGCGGCGTAGGCTGTCTGTCCAGTAGGGAATGGACAGGCCGAAGGTGGCTTTGATCCTGGTCTTATCGAGCACCGAATACGCCGGACGGCGGACCGGGCTGGGGAATTCGTCGCTGTGGCACGGCTGGATGGCGCAGGCGCTGTGGAATGTCCGGTCGCTGCCGGGCATGACGTAGTTGCTGCCGGGCGTGACGCTGGTGCCGGAGCCGGGCGTGAACCCGGCGTCATGGCCGACCTGATCGGCCATCTCGGCGATCGCCTTCGCGAAATCATACCAGCTGCAAACGCCCTCATTGCTAAAATGATAGATGCCACTTATCCTGTCATCCCCGATCTGATCGGGGATCTCAGACAAGATGGTCGATCCGGCAGCATCCGCCGCGTGCGCCGGCGTTGTGGAGGTCGGAGCCGGAATTGGTTTCTCGAGCGACTGCACGAAAAATAATTCCGGGCCGCCCGCGGGAGAGGCGGCGGCCTTCAGAATGGTCAAAATGGCAGAAGCCAAATCGCCGGCGTAGGTCGGGGTGCCGACTTGGTCGAAGACCACCTTGAGCTGCGGGCGGGTGGCGGTCAGGTGCAGCATCGTCCGGACGAAATTCTTCCCGAATTCGCTGTACAGCCAGGCCGTGCGGATGATCACGTGCCGGCAGCCGACCCGGCGGACCGCCTGTTCGCCGTGCAGCTTCGTCAACCCGTAGACCCCCGTCGGCGTGCCTTGTTGATCCTCGCGGCAGGGTGTATTGTACGGCTCCGCGCCGAACACGTAATCCGTGCTGACGTGCACCAGCAGCCCGCCGCTCTCACGCATTGCAACGGCCAGATTCTCAGGCGCTTTCGCGTTCAGCAGCTCGGCCAGTTCCGGCTGCGACTCGGCGGCGTCCACATTCGTGAAAGCCGCACAGTTGACGATTGCATCGATATGATGTTCGCGAACGAGCGCGCGAATTGCCTCCAAATCGGTGATATCCAGGCGGGTAGTTGACGTGTCAACACCCTCGCCGCCGAGCTTGCGCAGCATCGCCACGGACTCCTCGGAGGCCTCATTCACATCGGAGAAAAGGAAGTTAAACGCGGGATTGTCTTCTGTGCGCGGGCGTTGTGCAGCCGGCGAACCCTGGACCCCAGGCGCGCCGGCCATCTCAGCCGCAGCTATCCGTAAAGAGTTGCCCAACTGTCCGTTGCCGCCGGTGACCAATACGTTCATGGGCGGGAAGGGTTAGATCCTTCGCTGCGCTCAGGATGACAGACGGAGTCAGGATGACAAGCGGAATCAGGATAACAGGCGGGGAAATCGAAGGGCGGCAGGGCGGAGTCCGCCAGGCAGGGGCGGGTGCGGTCCTTGTCGCTCAATACCATCTCCGCGGCCGGAATGCGCCAGTCGATCGCGAGTGCGGGGTCCAGCAGCTGGATGCCGCTGTCCGCTTCCGGATGGTAGAATTCGTCACACTTATATTGGAACACGGCCCGCTCGCTGAGCACCGCGAAGCCGTGTGCAAAACCCTTGTCGATAAACAGTTGGCGGTGATTATCCCCGCTGAGCTCCACGGCCACATGGCGCCCGTAGGCGGGGGAGGCGCGCCGCAGGTCCACCGCCACGTCCAGCACCGTCCCCTCCACCACGCGCACCAGCTTCGCCTGGGTGTAGGGCGGCAGCTGGAAATGCAGCCCGCGCACCACGCCCCGGCAGGACAGCGACTCGTTGTCCTGCACGAAATGCACCGGATGCCCGATCACGGGCACCGCCTGCGCATCGAACTCCCGCTGTGAGAAGCTCTCGAAGAAATACCCCCGCGCATCCGCGAACACGCGCGGCTCGAGGATCAGCACGCCGGGAAGGCCGGTTGTCTGGATTGTCATCTTTTTTCATCACGCCGGGTTTGACCCGGCGTCCCTTATATCGGCAAAGATAAAAACTTTCCCGCAAAATCGCTATATTTGCACCCTATGCGCACGCTCAGGACACTACTCACGCTGCTGCTGGCCGGCCTCCTGGTGGCCGCCTGCAACTGGACGCTCCGGCCCTACGAAGGGACCTACGACCAGGTGCTCATCTACTACGGCATGGGCTACAACAACCTGAGCTCCAACCTCCGCGAGAACCTCCGGGAGCTGCAGCAGGACGCCCTGCCCGGGCTCCATAACGACAAGGCCATCGTCGCCTTCATCCACAACGTGGCCTCCTCCGGCAACTATTCCACCCCCAACGCCCCCGCGCTTATCCGCATCTACCGGGCCCTGGACGGCACGCCCGTCATGGACACCCTCCGGCGCTACGACGACATGGCCGTGAGCGCCGCGCCGGAGTCCATGCGCCGGGTCCTGGGCGACATCCGCGACGCCTTCCCCGCGCGCCGCTACGGCATGATTATTTCTTCCCACGGGACCGGCTGGCTGCCAGGCGGTTACAGCAGGAATACCACCCCGCGTGCCGCAGCCCTGCAGGAGGGTGGCAGGACGGACGGCCAGGACGACGGGTCGGATGGCCAGGGCGGCAGCGCCGGGAGTTCCCGCGAAATCTATGGCCCGGAGGGCATCTGGCCCCCGACCAAGGCCATCGGTAACCAGTACACCGCCTCCTCCCGCATCCACTGGATGGAGGTCGGCGCGCTTGCCGGCGCCATTCCCTTCCACCTCGAATACCTCATCATCGACGCCTGCCTGTCCGGTGCCGTCGAGATCGCCTGGGAGCTTCGCGACGTCAGCGACCGGC
>CAJOMY010000077.1:13660-21396 GCA_905235775.1 uncultured Bacteroidales bacterium
GCCGAAATACTCACCGCCGGCATGGGTTATTCCAACCTTTCGTGGGACATGCTCGCGTCCGGAACGCCCGACCTGGAGCGCTATTGCCGGGAATATTACGAGCACTACAACGGCCAGTCCGGCAGCTATCGTTCCGGGACCATCGCCCTCGTGGAAAGTGCCCGGCTCCCCGCGCTCGCGGACGCCTTCGCCGCCGTGCTCGACGCACACCGTGACGCGCTGGATCACAACAAGTTGTCCGCCAGCGTCCAGCGTTACTACTACGGCACTTCGCCCCTTATTTTCTTCTACGACCTGCGGGACTTCGCGGCGCAGCTCGGGGCCTCGCCGGACGAGCTCGCCCGGCTCGACGCCGCCCTCGGCGCCGCCGTCCCCGTGCACTACGAGACCCCCACCTTCTTCGACCTCCCGCTCGAGCGCTGCTGCGGCCTCTCCGTGTACATTCCGGACCCCTCGCGCCCGACCCTCAACGACTACTACCGAGCCCTTGGCTGGAACCGGGCCGTGGGGCTGGTTCAATAGGGCCCGGCCCGTCCCCAAAACTGGCTGATTTGCGGACAGATGCGGCTTGGGATGCGAAATAGCAGCATTTTTTTGGTAGAATCGCGAATAATGTGTATTTTTGTTTTTGTATCCTATCCTAAATAGGATAGGGTACAAGGATTGCAGACCCGGCTCTTGGATAGGAGCGCGACTGCCGTGCGGGCCGATCCCGCCAATCCGAACCACTGCCCGGCACTGTGACTATACCATGCCGGGGAGTAGAAGAAATGTCCTCCGCACATCGTGCCCAACCCTCATCTGATTGAACCATCCCCTGACGGACTCCACTGGTACGCCCTCAAGGTGTTCTACAACCGGGTCGTCTATCTCAAGTCCCTCCTGCCGGCAGGGATGGAGAGTTACGTGCCCGTCCACACCGTCGAGACGCACAAGCAGGGCCGTCTGGCCTACGAAGAGGCGCCGCTCATCCCCTCGCTCCTCTTCGTGCGCTGCACCTCGGCGTGGCTCGTCAAGTTCAAGCACGAATACGGCGGGGACTTCATGTACTACACCGTCAAGGACCCGGCCGGAAATAACATCCCCGGGCCCATCCGGGACGAGGAAATGCGCTCCTTCATCCTGGTGACCTCCGCCGACGCCGGGCGGGGCGTCAAATATTTCGGCGCCGACGCGCCGGAATATCACACGGGCGACCGCGTGCGCGTGACCGACGGCATCTACAAAGGCGCCGAAGGCTACATCAAGCGCATCAAGAAGGACCGCAAGCTCATCGTCGCCGTCACCGGCGTCGCCGTCGTCGCGGTCAGCTACATCCATCCGGATTTTCTGGAGAAAATTTAACCCATGCTCTGCGAAACGAGATTCAACGAGATTTACGGCCGTGATCCCGAGGGGGTTGCGTTCTGTCCCTACCGCATTTGCCCCATCGGGGCGCATTCGGATCACAACCTGGGCAAGATCACCGGTTTCGCCATCGACAAAGGCATCCATATCGCCTTCGCCCCCAAGCAGAACGGCGTCGTCGAAATGGCCTCGCTGCAATTCCCCAAGCGGGCGCAGTGGCACATCGACTCCGTTCCTGCGAAAAAAGCGGACGACTGGGCGGACTACCTGCGAGGTGCCACGTGGGCGCTGGAGAAGCATCACAAACTTCGCGTTGGCGTCTGCGGTGTGATCGAAGGGTCCCTGCCCATCGGCGGACTGAGCAGTTCCGCCGCCGTGATCATTTCCTTCCTGGAAGCCCTCTGCCGCGTGAACGACATCCGGCTGAGCAGGCAGGAAATCATTGACACCGCCTACGACGCCGAACTGAACTACGTCGGCGTCAGCGTGGGTAAGCTGGACCAGAGTTGCGAGGTGCTGGGCAGAAAGAATCATCTCCTCTACCTGGACACGAAGGACGGCGGCTACGAACTCATACCCGTGCACCCGTCGATGAAGCCTTACAAGATCGCGGTTTTCTTCTCCGGACTGGAGCGCAGCCTCGCGGGGTCGAAGTACAACATGCGCGTGGACGAGCTCCGTGCGGGCGTGTACGCCCTGCAGGCCTTTGCCGGCATGGAGTACGGCAAGTTCGGCGAAGCCATGGCGCGCAACGTCCCGCGGGAGGTGTACGAGCAGTACAAGGACCGCCTGCCGGTCCCCTGGGCCCGCCGCTGCGAACACTGGTACACGGAGTTCGAGCGCGTGGAGCAGGGCGCGGAAGCCTGGCGCCGCGGCGACATCGAGACCTACGGTCGGCTCTCCTTCGAGTCCGGCTGGAGCAGCATCCACAACTGGGAGTCCGGCGCCCCGGAGCAAATCCGGCTCTATGAGATCATGACGCAGACGGACGGCATTTACGGCGGGCGCTTCAGCGGCGCGGGCTTCAAGGGCTGCTGCATGGCGCTCATCGACCCGGCCTACGAGGAATCGATCTCACGGGAGGTGACGGACGCCTACTTGAAATCATTCCCGGAGATGGCTGGGAAATATGAAGTTTTTATTTGCGAGAGCGCAGACGGCGCCAACCTGTCATTCTGAACGAAGCGAAGAATCTATGAAGTGCCTGATCCTTGCCGCCGGCTACGCCACCCGGCTCTATCCCCTCACGGAGAATTTCCCGAAACCCCTGCTTGAGGTTGCGGGCAAGCCCATCCTGGATTGGCTGATTGACGACCTGGACCGCTGTGGCGGCGTGGATGAATACATCGTCGTCACGAACCACAAGTTCGCCGACATCTTCCAGCAATGGGCCGACGGCCATACCCTCCCCATCACGGTCTTGGACGACGGCACATCGACCAACGACACCCGCCTCGGAGCTGTGCGCGACATCCGGTTCGCGATTGATCAGTGCGGCATCGACGACGACCTTCTCGTGATGGCCGGTGACAACCTGCTGGATTTCAGTCTCGTTGGTTTTCTGTATTACGCGTATCAGAAAAAGGCTTCTTGTGTGATGTGCTACCACGAGCCGGACGAAGTGCGGCTGCGCCGGAGCGGCGTTGCCGAACTGGATGCGGACAAGCGGCTGCTGTCGCTGGCCGAAAAGCCGGCGGAGCCCAAAAGCCATTGGTGCGTGCCGGCGTTCTACTGCTTCACGGCGCAGGACGTGAAGCTAGTCGGGAAGGCCATTGAGGAAGGCTGCGGCACCGATGCCCCGGGCAGTTTCATCGCCTGGCTCTGCCAACGGACGGAGATGTTCGCCTGGCCGATGCCCGGCCGCCGATACGACATCGGCAACCTGGAAAGTTACAACGAAGTCAAAAAGATATTTGAAAAATGAAGATTGCAGTTGCAGGAACCGGATACGTCGGCCTGAGCATCGCCACGTTGCTCTCGCAGCGCCACGAGGTGGTGGCCGTGGACGTGATCCCGGAGAAAGTGGAGAAGATCAACCAAAAGATGTCGCCCATCCAGGACGAGTATATCGAGAAGTATCTGGCGGAGAAGCCGCTGAACTTGGTGGCGACGCTGGACGGTCGTGCGGCCTACCGCGACGCCGATTTCGTGGTGATCGCGGCGCCGACCAACTACGATCCGAAGAAGAATTTCTTCGACACCTCGCACGTGGAGGAGGTGATCAGCCTGGTGCTGGAGGCGAATCCGGACGCGGTGATGGTGATCAAGTCGACCGTCCCGGTGGGGTACACGAAGTCCGTCCGGGAGAAGTTCAGCTACCGCGAGCGACTTGCCGACGGCTGCTTCCGGGTTGTCGTCCCGAAGATCATTTTCGCGCCGGAGTTCCTCCGCGAGAGCAAGGCGCTCTACGACAACCTCTACCCTTCGCGGATTATTGTCGGGTACGACGAAAGCAGATCCTTCGTCGCTAACGCTCATCAGGCCGACAGTCGTCATTCTGAGGGCTCCTCCTGTCATTCTGAGCGAAGCGAAGAATCTCTTTCGGCCGCGGCGCACAAATTTGCGGAGATGATCAAGGAAGCCGCGCTGAACGACCCGCAGGTGCTGCTGATGGGCAGCACGGAGGCGGAGGCTGTGAAGTTGTTCGCCAATACCTACCTGGCGCTGCGGGTCAGCTTCTTCAACGAACTGGACACCTACGCGGAGATGAAGGGCCTCGACACGCAGGCGATTATCGACGGCGTGTGCCTGGATCCGCGCATCGGTGCGCATTACAACAATCCGTCTTTCGGCTACGGCGGCTACTGCCTCCCGAAGGACACCAAGCAGCTGCTCGCGAACTTCAACGACGTGCCGGAGAACCTCATCAAGGCCATCGTGGACTCCAACCGCACCCGCAAGGACTACATTGCCGACCGCGTGCTGGAGCGCGCCGGATACTACAGCGCCAACAGCGCGTACGACACGGCCAAGGAGCACGAAGTTGTGGTGGGCGTGTACCGCCTCACGATGAAGTCCAACTCCGACAACTTCCGCCAGTCGGCCATCCAGGGCATCATGAAACGCATTAAGGCCAAGGGCGCAAAGGTCATCGTCTATGAGCCCGCGCTCGAGGACGGCACGACCTTCTTCGGCTCCCGCGTGGTCAACGACCTGGCCGCCTTCAAGGCCCAGTCCCACGCCATCATCGCCAACCGCTACGACCCCGCCCTCGACGATGTCGCGGACAAAGTTTATACAAGGGATATTTTCAAGAGAGACTGATGAAGACAATTTTGGTGACCGGCTCGGCCGGGTTTATCGGTGCCAATCTGGTGCTTCGGCTCCTGAAGGAGGGGTTCGGGGGCGAGGCGGTGCGCATTGTCGGCCTCGACAACCTCAATGACTACTATGATCCATCGCTGAAGGAGTACCGCTTGCGGAAAGTAGAAGCCGCCGTGCAGGATGCGACCGCCTCCGCAAAACAGAATAGCCCTGCAGGTAGTCCCGCGTACACCTTCGTCAAGGGCGACCTCGCCGACAAGGCGCTGATTGACCGGCTCTTCTCCGAGAACCGGTTCGACATCGTCGTGAACCTGGCCGCCCAGGCCGGCGTCCGCTACAGCATCGAGAACCCGGATGCCTACATCCAGAGCAACGTCATCGGCTTCTACAACATTCTGGAGGCCTGCCGACATTCCTATGACTGTCATTCTGAGCGCAGCGAAGAATCTAGATCCTTCGGCAAGCCTCAAGATGACAAGGATGGGTATAGAGGCGTCCAGCACCTGGTCTATGCTTCCTCTTCAAGCGTCTATGGCGGCAACAAGAAGGTCCCGTTCGCCGTCGAGGACCGCGTGGACAACCCGGTGAGCCTATATGCAGCGACCAAGAAGAGCAACGAGCTCTTCGCCCACTGCTACGCGAAGTTGTACAACATCCCGACCACGGGCCTGCGCTTCTTCACGGTCTATGGCCCCGCCGGGCGCCCGGACATGGCCTACTTCGGCTTCACGAACAAGTTGCTCGCCGGCAAGACCATCCAGATCTACAACTACGGCAACTGCCGCCGCGACTTCACCTACGTGGACGATATCGTCGAGGGCATCGTGCGCGTGATGGCCAAAGCGCCGGCCAAGCGCGACGGTGAGGACGGCTTGCCCGTCCCGCCGTACGCCGTCTATAACATCGGCGGCGGCCGGCCGGAGAACCTGCTGGACTTCGTGAATATCCTCCAGGAGGAACTCCTTCGCGCGGGCGTCCTGCCTGCCGACTATGATTTCGAGGCCCATAAGGAGCTCGTCCCGATGCAGCCGGGCGATGTCCCGACCACCTATGCCGACGCCTCCGCCCTCGAGCGCGACTTCGGCTTCACCCCGCGGATCACCCTTCGCGAGGGGCTCCGGAAGTTTGCGGAGTGGTATAAGGAATATTACGGATCATGAAAGGAATTGTTCTGGCCGGAGGCTCCGGCACGCGGCTTTACCCGATCACCAAGTGCGTCAGCAAGCAGCTGCTGCCCATCTACGACAAGCCGATGGTGAAGAACCAGTATGGGCAGTATCTGATGAAGGTGGCGGAGGAATAACTCGATTTGTTCAAGTCATCATTCGCCGGATTTAAACCATTCTTGTTAAGTTGTTGAAGAGCTTTTGCATTTTAGTAATATTCTATATAAAGCTAACCAATGGGAGAAATTAGATCACGGATACACCCCAGCCTGACGTTGGAATACATTATAACCGGTCCAGAGAATAAGCTATTCGATCGAAAGTCTTCTATGGTTCGGCCTGTAAATTTAGCTCCATTAATTTCGGCATTTGCGAATGCTGAAGGAGGGACGATAGCGATTGGTATTAACGAGAAAAGCAGAAGTGTAGAAGGAATTGATACGTGCGGATCAGAAAGAATCAACAATTTCATAGCAGCGCACAAAACATGTTGCAAGCCCATGCCTCGTTGTCAGGAAGAATTTATCGAAGTAGAAAACCAAAATGGGGAAAGAGACAGACTGCTCTTGTTGCACATTGAAGCAAGTATCGATCAGGTAATTCGCACGAGTAATGATTCAACCTTTCTCCGAATTGGGAATACAAAAGCGACATAGTGAGAAGCATTGAATCTGGAGTCACTGCCAGTTCAGATTCAATCGTGTTATAACAATCAGCAAAACATAAGATAAATTGAAAACAATCACGACAATAGTAAAGCCATTATTGGTCATATCATTCGTTCTGGCAAGTATGTCCGCAGCCCGGGCGCAGTTCACGGACAGCAGCACGGGCTTGCTGCAGATGCCGACGGCGGAGATGCAGGCGGACGGGACGTTCATGATCACGAACAACTTTTTGAATCAGCACGCGACGGCATCACAGTGGAATTACGACACCTTCCAGTACGGTATTTATGTGTCGTTCTGGGGAAGATTGGAAATCGGTTATGTCTGTACCATCTTCAACGGGGCATGGGATCCGAGATCGCCAGAAGAGAAGGGTGAGCGCTGGACAATCATGAGAAATCAGGATCGTCATTTCGTGGGACGGATCTGTCTGCTGCGGGAGAACGAGTTTGGGCTCAAGTGGATGCCGGCGCTGGTGGTGGGGGTAAGTGATCCGACGACTGGAAGCGGAGGCGGAGAATATACGACAGGCGATGTGACAGGAACCGGCAATGGCTACTTCAACCGCAACTTCGTGGTGCTGACCAAGCATTTCCAGACCCCCTGGGGCCCTATTGGCGCCCATGCCGGATACCAGTTCAACCGTCGGACGGACTACCCGATCAATGCTCCCTGCGCCGGCGTGGACTGGTCGCCGGTGTGGATCCGGAACAAGGGCATCCTGGACAACGTAAAGGTCATCCTCGAGTACGACTCCCGGACGGTGAACATGGGTTTCATCGCCTCGATCTGGGACAACCGCTTCGAAGCGATGTTCGAACTGCAGAACTTCCAGTGGATCAACTTCGGACTGCGTTTCAAGGTGCGGCTGAAGAAATAAAACTCGTTAGAGATTATGGGTGTATACGAAGAAAATATCATTCCGCTCAAGATTTCACATTTGGCGGAATATGTTTCCAAAGTGAAGCGCATCTCGCTGGATGATGCGCTGGTGTACATCTATGTGAATCCGATGTACGAGCGGCTATATGACGAGAATGCCAAGTGGTGGTACCTGAGTACGGAAGCTCTTTACGATGAGTTTGAACGCAAGCGTGAAAGGCAGGAGACAGAGGTTGATAAGGCTGTCTTCGAGTTCTACACCTATTGTCTTGAGAGCTATGCCATCCACAAGCAGATAAGCGGTATGCGTGCGTGGGTACTATTCAAGGAGACCGGGGCTGATGCGTATGTCACAGACAACTACGACTTGCTCCATACTCAAGGTCTGGAATATATCTTGGACGACATT
>CAJOMY010000078.1 GCA_905235775.1 uncultured Bacteroidales bacterium
TAAAGAAAAAGCAATTATCCGCAAGGATATGATTATGAATAAATTAAAGTTTAACCAATAAAATCGAGATCCATTTTTATTTGGATTTCAACTGGAAATCATTATATGATATGAAAAAGATTTTTGCAGTTATGATTCCTGTGATGATGCTGGCGGCCTGCCAGAGCAAGGAAGCGAAGGTCCCGGCCCTGGATCCGACCGACATGGACCTCACAGTGGCCCCGGGCGAAGATTTCTACCTGTACGCCAACGGCGGCTGGATGCAGAAGAATCCCCTCAAGGCTGAATATGCCCGTTTCGGTTCTTTCGACGTGCTGCGCGAACAGAACGTGGAGAACCTCAACGCCCTGTTCTCAGAGATGACGGAGATGAACCCCGAGGCCGGTACGGTCGACCAGAAGATCGTGGACCTGTACAAGCAGGGCCTCGACTCCACCCGGCTCAACGCGGAAGGCGCCGCTCCGCTCAAGAAATATCTCGACGAGCTGTACGCCGTAGCGGACAAGAAGGCGCTCGCCGCACACCTGGGCAAGCTGAACCTCGTGGGTGAAGGCGGCTTCTTCGGGGGCGGCGTGGAAGCCGACCTGATGGACAGCAAGACCCAGATCTTCTACCTGGGCCAGAGCGGCCTCGGCATGGGCGACCGCGACTACTACGTGGATCCGGCCAACGCCGAGCTGCGCAAGGGCTACGAGGCGATGCTCGCCAAGCTCTTCGCCCTCGCGGGCCTGGACAACGCCGAACAGCGCGCCGCCAACGCCGCGGGCGTCGAGGACAAACTGGCGCAGTTCTCCTGGACCAGCGTCCAGAACCGCGACGTCGAGAAGCTCTACAACCCGATGAGCTCCGCGCAGGTCTTCAAGGCCTACCCCGGCTTCGATTTCAAGACCTTCTGCGAGGCGATGAACGTCCCCACCGACCTGGACAAGATCATCGTGGAGCAGCCTTCCTACTTCCAGGGCTTCAGCAAGCTCTTCAAGGACACCAGAATCGATGTCCTCAAGGACTACCTCGCCGGCCAGCTGATCAGCAGTGCCGCAGGCTCCCTGTCGGATGACTTCTATGCCGCCAGCTTCGACTTCTTCAGCACGCAGATGAGCGGCATCACCGAGCAGCGGCCGCGCTGGAAACGTGCGATGAGCGTGCCCAACAGCATACTCGGCGAGGCCGTCGGCCAGATGTATGTCGCGAAGTACTTCCCGGAGAGCTCCAAGCAGAAGATGCTGGACCTGGTCCGGAACCTGCAGATCTCCCTGAGCCAGCATATTGACTCCCTGGACTGGATGTCCGACGCCACCAAGGCCAAGGCCCGCGAGAAGCTCGCCGCCTTCACCGTGAAGATCGGCTATCCGGACAAGTGGAAGGACTACAGCACCCTCAACGTGGATCCGGCGCTGAGCTACTACGAGAATCTGCGCGCCGCCAGCGCCTGGTACGTGGCGGACAACCTCGCCAAGCTCGGCCAGCCGACCGACCCGACCGAGTGGCACATGACCCCGCAGACGGTCAACGCCTACTACAACCCGACCACCAACGAGATCTGCTTCCCGGCCGGCATCCTGCAGCCGCCGTTCTTCAACCCGGATGCGGACGATGCCGTGAACTACGGCGCCATCGGCGTGGTGATCGGCCACGAGATGACCCACGGCTTTGACGACCAGGGCAGCCTGTTCGACAAGGACGGCAATATGAACAACTGGTGGACCGCCGAGGACCGCGCCGCCTTCGTGGAGAAGACCAAGGTGCTGGTGGACCAGTTCAACGAGGTGGAGATCGTGCCGGGCCTGATGGCCAACGGCGCCCTGACCCTCGGGGAGAACATTGCCGACCACGGCGGCGTGAGCGTGGCCTGGACGGCCCTGCACAACGCCCTCGGCGACAAGGTGCCCGCCCCGATCGACGGCTTCAGCGCCGATCAGCGTTTCTTCCTCGGCTACGCCCGTGTCTGGGCGCAGAACATCACCGACGAGGAGAAGGCCCGGCTGACCAAGCTCGACGTGCACTCGCTCGGGAACAACCGTGTCAACGCAACCCTGCGCAACTTCGGCTACTTCTTCGATGCCTTCGGCATCCGGGAGGGCGATCCGATGTGGCGTCCGGAGAGCGAGCGCGTCCATATCTGGTAATTCCGTGCAGGCCGGCGGCTTCATAGCCCGGCGCCTGCGCATGGGGGACAAGATGGCGGTCGCTGCGATCGCCATCTCCTTCTTTGTCATCATCGTCGCCGTCGCCGTTTCGGCCGGTTTCCGGCGGGAAATACGCGGCGGCGTCTCGGCGGTCACAGGCGATGTCCTGCTGACCAATGCCGCCGCCGACCTGACCGGAGGTTCCGACCCCGTCCGTATCCCCTCCTGCCTGCAGGATCTGGAGGCGGTGCGCGGCGTGGAGCGGATCGAGCCGGTGGTTTACGGCGCCGGCATCCTCCGGCTCGGCGACGAGATCCAGGGGGCACTCTTCAAGGGGACGCCGGCGGACACGGCCTCGATGACCGTCCGCATCCCCGCTTCGCTCGCCGGCCACTTCGGCCTGGACGTCGGAGACGACCTGACGGCCTATTTTGCCGGAGAGAAGACCAAAATCCGCCGGTGGCACATCACGGAAATCTACGACAGCGCGATGGCCTCGGAGGAGGGCCAGCTGCTCTATGTCCCCATCCGGGACATGCGGCGGCTCCATGAGTGGGACGAGCAGGAGTCCTCCCTGCTGGAAGTGCGGCTCGATCCCCGGCTTCGCGACCGGCGCAGCCTCGCGCGGGTGGCGCAGGAACTGGGCTGGCGCGCCATGCTGGGGGCGCAGGACGACGAGGAGCCGCTGCGCGCCGTGGCGGCCACGGAGCGCTTCCCCCAGCTGTTCGACTGGCTGGACCTGATCGATTTCAACGTTTATGCGATCCTGCTGCTGATGACCGTCGTGGCAGGATTCAACATGATTTCCGGCCTGCTGATCCTGCTCTTCCGGCATGTCTCCACGATCGGCACGCTCAAGACCCTCGGCATGGGCGACCGGGCCGTGGCCGGGGTCTTTCTGCGCGTGGGCGCCCGTAGCGCAGCCTTCGGCATGGCCGCAGGCAACGCGCTCGCCCTGCTCTTCTGCCTGGTCCAGGGCACGACGCACTGGATCCGGCTCAATCCGGACAATTATTTCGTTTCTTTCGTGCCGGCGCACGTGAATCTGCCGGCCGTCCTGCTGGCCGACGCGGCGGCTTTCGCCGGAATTCTGCTTCTGCTGCTGATTCCGACGCTTTTCATCTCCCGCGTCAATCCGGCACGGACCGTCAAGGCGGAATGACGGGCTACACTTTCGCTTCGCGGAAGACTTCCTGGATGGAAGGATAGGTGTTTTTCAGGAAGGGAGGCAGGCTGGAGCGGGCCACCCAGGCGGCGCGGGAGATGTCTTCCTCGCGCTGCGGGGTAAGGTCGACCGGGTCGGTATAGAGCATGTCGTACCACCAGGTATGCTTGAGGTGCCAGATGCCGTCGCGCAGGTAGCAATGGTCCGTGACGCAGATCAGGCCGCGCAGCTCCAGCTGGTCCACCCCCGTCTCTTCCTGCACTTCGCGCAGGGCGGTCAGCTCGATGTCCTCCCCTTCTTCCCGGTGCCCCTTGGGCAGGTCCCAGAGGCCGCTGCGCTGGATCAGCAGGTAGTCGCCGCGGCGGTTGGAGACGAGTCCGCCGGCGGCGTCCACCTCCCGGAACTCGGCGCAGACGCGGCGGTACATCCACTCCGTATTCCCGGTGGGAATATAGATGCGCGACAGGGACTGCGAGGCTTCGAACATCGCCACGAGGGTGTGGATGTCGATGCGTTCGCCAAAGTGGAACTCCACGGCGTTGGGGTCGGAAAGCGCCTGTTCGTCAGGGCTGCAGATGATGATGCTGCGTCTTTCGAAATATATCCTGTGCATCAGAATTTTGTTATCTTTGCAATCCGTAGGGCAAATGTAATCATTTTTCAGAGACTATGACAGCACATTATACCAGCAAGCACGGCCAGGTGGCACGACGCCCCGAGGAATTGTACATGGCCTTCACGGACCTGCGCAATTTTGCGCAGATGGTGCCGCAGGGGCAGGTCAAGGCCGAGATCACGGCCGATTATGACAGCCTGACCGCCACGGTCCAGGGCTTCCGGATCGGCGTGCGCGTGGACGAACGGCAGCCGTACCGGCTGATCCGCATCGGCAGCAGCGAGTCTCCGGTGGAGTTCGTGGGGGTGCTGCATTTCGAGCCGTCCCCGCTGCCGGACCGTACGGATTTCTGGATCGACCTGGATGCCAACCTGAATTTCATGATGAAAACAATGCTGGGCAGCAAACTGCAGGAGGCGCTCGACAAGATGGTAGAGGGTCTGGTGGATGCGTCCGAGGGGCGCATGCCGCAGATGCCGGAGAATCTGAAGGGCTGATGGAGGAGGCTTCCGTCTCGATTCGGCTCAATCCGTTCAAGGGGCTGGACGGGCCGCAGGGCACGCCGGTCCCCTGGTCACCGTATGGGCGCATCCTGTCGGAGCGGCCCGTCTTTACGCTCGACCCGCTCTTCCACGCCGGCTGTTACTATGTCCAGGACTCCTCGGCGATGTTCGTCGGTCACCTCTTCCGGAAACTTCTCGGCGATTGCCTTGAGCGGAGCGAAGTCCGCATCAGCGGACCGGCCGGCCCCGGGACTTTGGCGAAAACAAAGTCGGAAAGGGGTTTGAGGCCGCAAATAGGTACGGAGCCAAGGCCCGTCAGAGTCTTGGATCTGTGCGCGGCGCCGGGCGGCAAGACGACAGACCTGGCGGCATCGCTGCGCGAGGCCTGCGGGGACGGTTTCCTGCTGGTGGCGAACGAGGTGATGAAGGCACGCGTGAAGGTGCTGGACGACAATGTCGCCCGCTGGGGCGACCCGAACGTGGTCGTGACGGCTGTGGACCCGGCGGCGTTCGCACAGCTGGGAGGATACTTCGACATCATCGTCGCGGACGTGCCCTGCAGCGGCGAGGGGATGTTCCGCAAGGATCCGCGGGCCCGCGAGGAATGGAGCCCGGCGGTGGTGGACCTGTGCGCGGCACGCCAGAAGCGCATTCTCGCGGACGCGTGGCCGGCACTGCGCGAAGGGGGCTGGCTGCTGTACAGCACCTGCACCTACGAGCAGTCCGAGAATGATGACAATCTGGCCTGGGCGGCCGATACGTTGGGCGGGGACATCCTGAAGCCGGAGGCGGAATTTGAAGCGTTCGGCGTGCGCCGCACGCCCCACGGACACCTGCTGGAGGCCGGCGTCGTGCCGGGCGAGGGGCAATGGGCCGGCGCGCTGCGCAAGACCGCCCCGCAGCCGGTCGCGGCCCATGCGGACCCGTCGGTCCTGCACCCGCTGCGCCAGGGCCTCCGGAAAGGGGAGATGAAAGGCAGGGACTTCGTGCCGGACGCGGACTATGCGCTGAGCATAAAATTTGATAGGAATGCCTACAACTGCGTGGACACGGACCGGCAGACGGCCCTGCGTTTCCTGCACCGGGACGCGCTGGTACTGCCGCAGGCCGCTCCGGGCTACAACGTGCTGAGCTACCGGGGGCATCCCCTGGGATTTGTAAAAAACATCGGTGCCCGGTGCAACAACCTCCTCCCGAAGGAGCGACGGATTATGATGAACGTATAGACTGAAATGAAGAAACTGATCCTTGCGATCGCCGCGATCGCCTTCTGTGCCGCAGCTTCGGCCCAGACCACCGCTGAAGAATTCCAGGCCCGCTACGAGCGGCTGGTCCGCAATGTCGGATACTCCGGAGTCGGAGTGGAGACCCTGATCGACCGCTGGGAAGAGGCCTTCCCGGACGATGCGGGCGTGCCCGTGGCCCGCTTCAATTATTATTTCTACAAATCACAGCGCAGCGAACTGGTGCAGAAAGACGGTGTCCGCAGGTATCTCGGCAACGCCCCGGCCCTCACGCTGAAAGACGCCGAAGGGCAGGATGTCAACTATTTCGAGGAGAACTTCTACGACGAGGCGCTCTTCGGCGAAGCCCTGCGGGTGCTGGATGCGCAGGCAGCCGCACACCCCGACGAGCTGCGCTGGCACTACCTCAAGATCACGGCGCTCGCCGCCTACGAAAAGGAGAGTCCGGACATGGCCGCGGCGGAGCTGAAGGCCCTGATCGCGCGCGACGCCTCGGCGCACCCGGCCTGGACGCTGGACGGCGAGCCGGCGGACCGGGACCTCTTCCAGCAGGGCGTGGTCGAATACTGCTCCATCTTCTTCCGGCTGGGCACCGACGCGGGCTATGAGTACTTCCGCGAGATTTCCGAGCGGATGAACAAGCTTTTCCCGAAGAATCCGGTCTTCATCAACAACATCGGATCCTACTGGCAAGTGGCCAAGGGCAACGACAAACAGGCCGCCAAGTACTACAAGAAGGCCCTCAAGCTCGATCCGGACGACTACGCCGCGACCCGCAACCTGCAGATCATCGAGCGGAAACAGGCCGCCGCGAAGAAATAGCGTGAAACTTCTTGCCACCAGGTTCCGTATAAGGAATGTTTTGTCAATACGGAACGCATGAAACTCTCTCAATTCGATTTCGAACTCCCGCAGGAGAAAATCGCCACCGAACTGATGCCCGAGGTCAACGGGCACGTACAGTGGCGTGACGAGTGCAAGCTGATGGTCCTCCACAAGGCCACCGGCGAGATCGAGCACCGCCAGTTCAAGGACATCATCGAATATTTCGGCAAGGGCGATCGCTTCATCCTCAATGACACGAAGGTTTTTCCGGCCAAGCTTTTCGGCAAGAAGGAGAAGACCGGCGCCGACATCATGGTGTTCCTCCTGCGCGAGCTCAACAAGGAACAGCGCCTCTGGGACGTGATCGTGGACCCGGCCCGCAAGATCCGCATCGGCAACAAACTCTACTTCGGCGAGGACGAGAGCATGGTGGCGGAGGTCATCGACAACACGACCTCCCGCGGCCGCACCCTGCGCTTCCTGTACGACGGCCCGTATGACGAGTTCAAGGCCGCCCTGTTCGCCCTCGGGCAGACCCCGGTCCCCGAATGGGTGAAGCAGACCCCGACCGAGCGTGACGCCGAGGAGTTCCAGACCATCTTCGCCACGCACGAAGGCGCCGTGTCGGCCCCGGCGGCCGGCCTGCATTTCAGCCGCGAACTGCTGAACCGCATGATCCTGCATGATATCGGAAAGACCTTCATCACCGTGCACATGGGCATCGGACACTTCCGCACCGTGGACGTGGAGGACCTGTCCAAGCACCGCATGGACGGCGAGCGCATCATCATCAGCGACCAGGCGGCCGCGGAGATCAACGGCACCAAGCGCAGCGGGCACAAGATCTGCGCCGTGGGCGTGACCGTGATCCGGGCCCTGGAGACCTATGTGACCACGAACCATGAGGTGCGCCCGACCGACACCTGGACCAACAAGTTCATCTTCCCGCCCTATGAGTTCTCCGTCCCCGACGCCATTGTCTCCAACTTCCATCTTCCGGAATCCACGATGCTGATGTCCGTGGCGGCCTTCGGCGGCTATGAAAAGGTCATGAACGCCTACCAGAGCGCCCTGGACAACAATTACCGCTTCGGTCCCTACGGCGATGCCCTGCTGATCGTGTAATTAAAAATACGAATCTTACAGGATCCGGTTGACTTTGTCGGCCGGATCTTTTATTTTTGCCCGCAACATAAAACTATGGAAAATGGACGACAAGATCTCCCGGCGGGTGAGCGCCATCGCGCTCAACGCCATCTTCGGCAATGAGCCGAAGTTCTCCCACCACCTGATTGACACGCTCGGCTCCGCCGGGGCCGTCTTTGCCCTTTCCGAGCAGGAAAAACTCGAGCTCTTCGGCCCCTATCACGCCCGTGCGGCCCGGATCGGTCCCGCCGCGCTGGAAGCGGCGGCAGACGAATTTGAGCGCCTTTCCGCCCAGGGCTGCCAGTTTCTGGACATCTTCGAAGAAGCCTACCCGGAAGTTTTTGAATTATTAGTATATCTATTTATTGATTTTGGAACATTATTTTTAATATCTAATTCCCTAAGAGATATTATAGGAGGTATAAGAGTTTTATTA
>CAJOMY010000079.1 GCA_905235775.1 uncultured Bacteroidales bacterium
GTGAAGGTGATCGGCAGCTGCTCCGCGTCCGGATCATCGTTGTCCTCGGGATCGACGGGGATGTCCTCGGGATCGGTATCATCGGGCAGGTCGGGATCGACGTCCGGGTCGTCCAGGTCGGTCGGGTCGGGATCGACCTGGCCGCCACCGCCGTTCTCACCGTAGAAGCCGAGGGTGAAGACGTACTTGTTGCCGGCGGCGAGGTCGAAGCCGACCGGGCACATCACCCACTCGAACATGCCGCCGGAGACAGGCCAGTACTGGGACCACTCGCCGTTCTCCTTCTTGCTCATGCGCACGAGCAAGGCGATGTAGGAGCCGGTCTCGTTGGTGGTCTCGGCGTATGCGGTCGTGGCCTGCGGCAGGACGATGAAGCCGTTGCGGCCGAACATGATGTCGGAGTCGGTGGCGGTCCCGGTCAGGGTCAGCGCATCCTCCTCGGCATTCATAATGGCGTAGTCTTTGCCGGCGTTGGAAGTCACAGGAGCGGAGAAGAGAGGATCGGCACCCGGAGTGTAGGTGAAGGAACCGGTACCCGCGACGTTGGCGATCTTGACACCCAGGACCTCAACCTTGATGTTGTCGGTATCGTTGTTCTTGGCGCGGACGACGATCTCGGAGAGGGCGTGCTGGAAGTTCATCGCGACCTGGCCCTTGTACTGCTTGGCGTAAGCTGCCATCACGTCCTCCTGATCGGTGGCGTGGTTGGCCGGAGAGAAGTCGTTGAAGGAGATCTTCGCACCGTCCGTGGCCACGTTGGCGAGGCCGGAGGGGAAGTAACCGAAGAAGGAGATCTGGTCTTCCTGCTCAGGCCAGTAGTACACGTGGGCGGGCGTCCAGGTGCCATTGTCGTTGGTGACGGTGAGGATGCCGCCGGGCTCCTGGTCGAAGAACAGGGTGGGTGTCGCGTTGACGTCGTGGTAGGCGACCACGTCAAAGGCGGCCATGTTGGCGGCCGTGGCCTCGACGGACTTGGTCAGGAATCCCGTAGAAGTACGGAAGGAGATGGCGTTGTGCTCGTTGACGGCAACGCTCACATCCTGGCTGCAGGAGGCCAGCGCAACGGCGGCCGCACCTGCCAAGGCAATGAATTTTAATGCTTTCATTGAGTTGTTGATTGAATTAAACATAATGAAATAAAAAGGGTTACATATTCAGGTCGACATAGTGGATCTGCCATTCGTCCACGGACGGGGCATAGCCGCCTCCGTTCACGATGGGCTTCGGCAGCGGGATCTTGTCGATGTTGATTTCCACCTCAAGGCTGTGTGCCGCCTGCGCCTTGGCGAAGGCGTCCGTGACGTCGAAGGTGTAGTAGATCTTCTGTCCGTCGGAGAGGATGAAGTAGAGTACGAGGCAGTTGCGGACGTCACCGGCGGCGGGGCCGAAGCTCCGGAGGGTGCCGCGCACGACGGACTGGCCGTCGGAGATGCAGTCGAAGGGCTCGGTGACGGACTCCCGGGAGGGCGAGCCGTCGCTGAGGTACAGGCTCGCGGCAAGCCCGGAGATGGTCGCGCTCACGCTCTGCGCGTAGCGGAGGTTCTCCACGTTGCGGATGGTGATGTTGCAGATGTACAGCGCTTCCTGCATCTGCATCAGGATCCGCTGGTCCTCTCCCGTGAGGGTCACGGAGATCTCCTGCGCCACGCCGCGGCAGAGGAAGTCCGGCTCAAGGATCATCGACTCCGCCTCCGCACCGGTCGCCCGGGGGACGGACTTGGAGAGCAGCGAGGGCCCGAAGCTCTTGGTCTCGCCGGTGTAGGCCTGGAAGGTGTCGCGGTCGTCGGAGCCTCGGAAACGGATTACGTCCGAGCCCTGGGTGACGGCGATGGCGCCGTATTCACCGATCGGGACCTGGATGACGGCGCTGCTGCTCCCGGTCTGGTAGAACTGGGAGGACGAGCCGTAATCCGCATAGAGGTAGAGCCCCATCGGCGTGGACGGGTTTTCGTGTCCGGATCCGGTCCAGTCATAATCCACGCGCACTTCGGCGGTCTCCGAAGACCCGTACCACAATTCCTTGTAGATACAGGAGTTCGCAACTGCAAGTAAGAGAAGCAGCAGAAGATTCGATATGAACTTACGCATAAGTGGTTATCGGACGCGTTTCCGCGAGAGAATCTGATAGAATATCGTGATTTCGACCTTGGTGGGGCCGAACCAGATGCGGTTGCGGGTCTCCTTCCAGACATAATGTCCTCCGATGGGTTCGTAGAGCTTGTATTCCCCGGCCAGGACACCGACGCCGACCGAGAAGTCCAGGCCCCAGTGCTTGCCGAGCGGAAGGGTGTAGCCGTAGTCGATGCCGCCGCCCCAGTTGGGCTTCGGAGCCTGGTAGCCGAGGCCTCCGAGCTCGAAGTCATAGGTGATCATCTGGCCGTAAGCCCCCACGTGGTGTCCGGAGAAGGGGTTGTCGGAGCGGCGGGTGCCGAAGTATTTGCGGGCATTGACTTCGCCCCCGTACGTCTGCCAGAAGCGGTTTTGCTCCACATTCTTCCACCACGCATGCACGTAGGTGCCGCCGACGGCCCATCCGTTGCCGAAACGGAACTCCACACCAAGATTCGGGACCAACGCCGCGAGGTAGGCGGCATTGAGCCGGATGGCGAACGAGGGCCGGTAACTGCTGACATAAAGGGGCGCCACGGGGGCGTCTTGCACGGGGACGGGGACCGGTTCGCCGACGTTCCACGCGGAGTTGTCCCTCTGTGCGGACTCTTCCCGGGAGGACTGGGCCTGCATGGCGTCGGGGTAGTTGCCGGCGACGGGCCTGTCCCGGAAGATGTACACCGTGTCGCGCTGGATGATGGTCTTCACGCCGGGCTGGACGGCATCGGGGTCAACCGTATAGACGACCGTGACGAGCGAGCGGCGCAGCTTGGGGAAGATCTCTTTCTGGATATGCTCCCAGGTGCGGCCGCCGTTGTGGCTCATCAGCGTCTTGAGCCGCACGGATGTGATCTGGTAACTGCCGTTCAAGCGGTATTCGGGGATGTTCTCGATGATGTCGATGATGTCGTCCTTCTCCGGGAGATGGGAGGCGAGCACGCTCTGGTAGATGTTCTCCCAGTCGTTGTAAACCGCGATGCTGCCCACGAATCCGTCGACTTCGGGGTGGTAGCGCAGGATGCGGTCCCGGAGGTTGGAGTTGCGGCCGGCGGCGAGCCTGTTGTTCTGGTCGACGGTGCCTTCCGGGGAGACGGAGGAGGTGATGTTCACGCGGACCAGGCTCATCGTCGCGTCGGAGGCAATCCTGTACAGCAGGGAATCCAGGTCGTGGAGAGCGGCGCGGTTCCCGGGCATCTTGTAGGTGATCTCATAGCTCCCCTGCTCGTAATAGACGGCAAAAACCTGGGTGCGCTCTTCCGGCTCTGCAGCCAAGGCTACGCCGACGGAAAGCATAGTAAAACAGAGCGTTAAAATAATCGAAACGTTTCTAGACATACGTCTTGATAAAGGTTTGGTCATCAATTATGCCGTGGTTTGTCTCTTTGTAAGAGACGAAACAACGCGCCAACCCCCTGTAAAAGAATAAGATAAGTTCTCGACAGGGGGGGGGTAAAAGCAAAAAAAGTTGAAAATACTTGCTTAAAAGTACGTTTTTGCTTATTTTTGTGGCGTTGTTTCGTCTCTTACAAAGAGTCGGAGCATGCGGATATCTCCGCGGCGACCAGTCGGTTGGCCTTGTCCAGTTCCCGGAAATCAATGTCTGCGAGGTATGTCCTCGTGGTTTTCTCGCTGGTGTGCCCGAGCGCCTGGCTGATGACGGCGACCGGGATGTCGCGGTCGCGTGCGATCGTGGCCCAGCTGTGCCTGGCCGTATAGGAGGATATGCGGCCGATCCCGCCGGCCATCTCGCCCAGCTTTTTCAGGTGGCGATTGTATCCCGTCAGCGCGGACGCGTATTGGGCATACGCCTGTCCGGGCGTGCTCCCGGAACGGATCAGCGGGAACAGATATTCTCCGCCCGTGTCGTTCCTGTCCAGCAGCGAGCGGATCTCCGGGATGATTTTCACGCACATCTGCTGGCCGGTCTTGCGCCGGGTGTAGCGGATGGTGTCTCCGTCCAGGTTGGTCCGGCGGAGGTGGGCGATGTCCACGAAGGACATGCCCATCGTGTAGAAGCTGAACAGGAAGATGTCGCGCGCTGCGGACATCTGCGGCTGCAGGCCGGCGGCATCCAGGGCGGACAGGTCCTGGATGGCCTCCGGGGCGATGGCCCTTTTGCAGGTGCGCCAGTTGCCCGTGTACACGCCCTCGAACGGGTTCGCGGCGCCCCTCGGCACCAGGGCGGCGCGAACCGCCTTGTTCCAGATGGCGCGCAGGACCCTGTTATAAAAGGATACGGTGTTGGGGGCGAGCCCCTTGTTGAGAAGATAACGGTTGAATGCCGCGATATTGTCCTGCGAGAGGGCGTCTATGCCGACATTTTCCGCCCGGCCGGCGGCTCCGGGGGATTTCTGCCCTATGAACAGGAGATAATTGCGTACCGCACTGGAATAGTGAGCCGCCGTGGAGAAGCGGTTCTCCGCCTGGAGCGCATCGACGAGCGTCTGCGTGAACCGGGCAAGGTTTTTTTCTTTCATCTTTTTCATATCTCTTGGTGTTTGGAGTCATGGAGTCCCTATCTGTTTAATGCCGAAAAATAACTAAATTCGCGCCGTCAACCACAGACCCCGGAGCATTATGGTAACAGCCGAAATACTTGACGCCGAAGCACGGAACGTAAATACGGTCGCCCTGCACAGCGAGGGTATGTACTGGTATGCCTACGAACGGTCGGCATACATCATCGACACGCAGCTGAAGATCTTCAAGGCCCGGTACCGTCGCACCGCCGCTTCCGCCGACGGGGGGATCGTGAGCATCAGTTTCCCCGAATCGGAGATCCAGACCCTGTTTTCCCGCTGCCGGCTGCTGAATGCCACGGGCAGGATGATGGTCTATGGCGTGTTCGAGCCGGTGGACGAGGCGGCTTTCGCAGACTGGAAGCAGCGCAAGGCGCCGCAGTGGCGGCAAGGGATCCCGCCCGCTTTTGCGTCCGGGGAGTGCGCAGAACAGACCGTGCTCCGGCTGCTGCGCGACTTCGACCTGCGCAAGCGCACGCCGCTGGAATGCCGCATGTTCCTGATGGAACTCAAGAAGCTGATTGATCAATGATTTTCGGGATTTATGGGACTTGTCTGGTATGAATTTCCCGTCTATCGGGACACGCACGATTTCTATATGGAGCTGGCCCGGAACAAGAGCATCGAGAGCGTGCCCAAGGACGTGCGGATCAATATCGTGGAGCCGCTGAAGAAATGGGTCTTTGATATCCTCGTGAACATCTACAGGCTTTACTACGACCCCCTCGAACGGCGTCCGGCGCACATACAGGATTGCCTCGACCTGATTCCGCCCATCCGGGTGAGCCTGCGGATGCTGTGCGACATGAAGCTGATCAACCCGGAGCAGTTCATTGCGCTGTCCAAGCAGGCGGAAAGCATCCAGGCGCAGCTCAAGACGATGCTGGGGTCCGCCGTCGGGAAAATCGAGCGTAAAGCGGAGCGGAAATCGTAGGAATTCGCTATATTTGCACCGAATTCTCCTCCTTCGAAAGACAGCAGGAATCCGATCAGGCTCCAGGGGGTCACAGACTCCGGGATAGTATCATTTAAATCCGGCATCCCACCGGCATCGCCTGCCGGTTATGAACGTAGCAAACGGTTCCCCGTGTCCCCGGTGTAAACCCTGGGCATCCGGAATAGCAAGTGGATGTTTCTTTATTTCAACGCAGCGGACGGAGACGAGAGTTCCCCAAGCAGGATTCGAGGCTGCATTTCCGGGATTTTTCGGAGATGCAGCCTCTTTTCCGTTTTCCGGCGGGAGTGTCCCCCGCCGCTACCAGACTTCGTTGGCCGCCTCCTTGTCGGCGTAGTGGATTTCAAGGAGTTCCACGTCGTAGATCAGGGCCATGTTCGGCTCGATGAGGCGCGTGCCTTTCTCGCCGTAGGCCAGTGCGGCCGGGATGAAGAGCCGCATCCGCCCGCCTTCGCCGACCAGGCGCAGTCCTTCGGCCATCCCGGCGATGAGCTTCTCCGGGATGAATTCGGCCCGCTCCCCTTCGTCGAAGGTCTTGCCTTCGAAGGTGCTGCCTTTGTAGTTCACGACGATGACGTCCTTGTCGGAAGCGACCCGGCGGCCGTTGCCGGCGTCGTAGATGATGTACTGGAGGCCGCTGGGGCTGGTCTGGATGTCGGGCTTCGCGGCGTTCCCGGCCAGGAAGGCTTCCGAGTTCGCGCCGTTGACGGCGGCCGTATAGGCGCCGAGCTGCTCGTAGTAGTCTTCGAGGACGCGCATCGTCGATTCGGGATTCATCGCCAGGGAAGCGTTGAACCCGGGGTCGGACAGTTCCTTCGGGGATCGTATCACGTCGCACAACCCGTCTATGAGCCGGTCCAGGTCCAGATGCTCGAAGCCGTTCTGCCGAACGGTGGCGCCCAGATTGGCACCCAGCAGGTAACTGACCGAGTCGATGAGGGCCCGGGAGGGGAAGTCATCGCGGAAACGGGGATCTATATTATTATTGTCCTGGACTGGACCGCGGCAAGCGACCGATGCAAGCGCAAGGCCGGTGAAGAGGATGTTTCTGAATAATTTCATATTTCGCATGATTTGTGTCCGCAAAGGTATGAATTATCGCGGACCGGGATGCGGGGCGTGACATTATTGGTCGCGGTAGCGGTGCTTGAGGATGGCCTTGGTGTAGCCGGGGGTGAAGTAGAAGTAGCGCTGGAGGGGCGAGTCGATGAACTGCCGGCTGAGGATGTTGTAGGTCTTGAAGGGGCGCAGGTAGCCGAGGTAGGAGTTGATCGTGTTGCGCATTGCCGCAAGGCGGGCGCGCGGGGGGACGCCGGAGAGGCACTCCTGCTCGAAGGCGTACATCCGGTCGCGGAACTGCTTGACGGTGGGGGTGCGGGCATATTGCCGCCAGGGCTTGAAGTATGCCCCTACGAATTCGGTGCCGTGGCGGGCCGGGATGATGCGCGTCTTCTCCGGATGCATCCGGATGTGCAGTTCGTCCCGGAGAAAGGCGTCCATGGCCGCCGCCACTTCCGCCAGGTGCTCCCGGGAAGGGTCTGCGACGTAGAAGTCGTCGGCGTAGCGTCCGTAGTAGCGGCAGTGCAGGCGGCGCTTCACCCATTGGTCGAAGTCGTTCAGCAGGACGTTGACGTACAGGGCGGTGGTCACTTCGCCGATGGCGACGCCCCGGCCTTCTTCCTGACGGAAGAGGCTCTTGTGGGCCGGGACGGCGCGCAGTTTGGCCGGGCTCACGAGCAGGTGGCAGTCCCGGGTGGGGTCGCGGTTGATGGTGATGTCCAGCAGGTAGCGTATGAGGTCCGCGTCCAGCGTTTCGCTCCACGGGACGCCGCCGGGGCCGTTTCGCCGGACGCCGCGATCGAAGGCGGAGAGGACTTTGCGGTGCAGGAGCCGGCGCTCGATCGAGGGATAGCATCCGTAGATGTCGGCCTTGAGCACCCAGGCGGGGCGGGTCCAGTTCTGCGTGCAGGCGCACAGATGCCGCTCGAAGCGTTCCCGGGCCTGGCGCACCCCCTTGCCCTTCCGGCCGGAGAAACTGTCGTGGATGAACATCGGCTCGAAGACGGGCACGAGCCAGTCGTAGAGCATACGCCCGACCACCCTGTGGGCGAAGTGGGAGACGAAGATCTCGCGGTCGCCGAGGCGGCCGCCGACGTAGACTTCGATCTCCCCGGGGTCGTAGGTGCGGGACAGGAGCGCGTCGGCCAGGGCAAAGATCCGGTACTCGAAATCAAACTCGAATTCGAGTTGCGACATACTCCGGCCTTTGTTCTTCCGGACTTCGAAGAAGGACTTGAAAAGGGCGTCGATGAGCTGGTCGCGTGTGAGTTGCATTGGGGTGGGGCTGGTGGTTGGGTTGGTTGGTTGGTTGGTTGGGTTGGTTGGGTTGGTTGGGTTGGTTGGGTTGGTTGGGT
>CAJOMY010000080.1 GCA_905235775.1 uncultured Bacteroidales bacterium
CAACGTGCTGACTACCCATGACGACTGGCAGGCCGCCCTGGACAGCCAGGTGAGCTTCGCGGGCTCGTCGATGAGCCTGACGGCGCCGACGGTGCTGGACCTGCTGTCGGGCGCGGTGTCGGAGCCGGCCGTGTATGATCTAGGCAAGGCGGGTGTGGTGGTCGAGAGCGCGGAGACACCCGGCTACAAGCGTCTGGCGATGAACTACATCCTCGCCCCGGCGCAGGAGTCGGCGGCGGATGTGGGCTTCTGCATCTACAAGGAGGGTGCGGCGGCAGCGCTGTACTCCTGGTCCGTCCCCGGGGTGCCGTACCAGCGGGGCTACCGGACCTATATCCAGGGAAATATCTTCAGCGTGGATGCTGCATTCAGCGTCATCATCGCTTCCGGCTTCGGGGCCCCGGACTTTTCGGCGTCCGCTATCCCTAGCGGTTCCCCCGCTGCGGCCGGTTCTTGACGCCGTCGTAGTGTCTCATGAAATTGAAAATACGGACGAGCATCCGTTGTTTATCTTCATTCTTCTCCCCGTCATCCTGCAGCTCCGAGAGGGCGGCTTCCGTCGAGATGACTTCCGTCCGGCCTTCCACGCCGAAGGAAAGGATCGCTCCGGTATCGCTGACCTCCAGGGTGGCGGGAGCCCCCATCAGCAACGGCAGGTTCACGTCGTCGTGGCCCGCCGGGAAACCGCAGAGGACCGGGATATGGAAGTCCTGCAGGTAGGAGCAGATCATTTCCTCGACGCTGCCGAAATCGAGGTTGGCCTTGCAGTCGGTGAATTCCCCGAGGATGACGCCCCGGCAGCGGTCGAAAACGCCGTTGAGGAGCAGGGTGTTGATGAGGCGGTCGATGTGGCTCATGTCCTCCTCCACCTCTTCGATGAACAGGATGATGTCTTCGCCCAGCGTCGCGTCCGCCTCCGTACCCAGGACCGGCGTGAAGGTGCAGAGGTTGCCGCCGACCAGCGTCCCCGTGGCACGGCCGGGCCGGTTGAGCGGATGTGCGGGCGCCTCATACTGCGGGATGGTGCCGGAGAGGATGTCGCGCAGGAGCGTGTTCGTGAGCCCGACGCCCCCGGACCTGGCCATCAGCGAGCACATGGTCCCGTGGATGCTCATCACCCCGGCCCGGGCCGCCATCCCGCTCAGCGTGGTGATGTCGCTGAAGCCGATGATCCACTTGGGATGGTCGGAGATGTCTTTCATCGGCAGCAGGGTGGTCAGCTGGATGGTGCCGTATCCGCCGCGGTTGCACAGGATGGCCTTGATGTCGGGATCGCGGAGCGCCCACTCGAGGTCGGACAGGCGCTCCCGGGGCGTGCCGGCGTATTTGCCCAGGTATTCTTTCCCCACGTTGGGGCCGGTGACCGGCTCGAATCCCCATTCGCGGAGAATCATCGAGGCGGTGTCCACGTTCTCCATCGGCGTGTGGTAAGACGGGGAGACGAGGGCGATTTTGTCCCCTTCCCGCAGGAAAGGAGGCTGGACGCAATTCAGGGTGACGGATGGTTTGTTGTTCATGGCTTCTCTTGTACAGGATGGCAGGATGGCAAGCGCCACCAGGCAGGCTTTAATGCTGTTTCTCATAATAGATTGTCATTCAATGGTCGGGCGTTCCGGCTACAATCGTGGCAGGATGGCCGTCATCGTTTGCCCGATAGTGGGGCGCATAGAGGGATTCGATCACCGGGGCGGGGCATTGGAAGCTGCCTTCCTGCGTGACGAAGAATTCCTCGGTGAAACCGCTGTTTTCCTCGGGGTAGCTGTCGAACCAGTATTCCGTACGGTCGGCGAGCACGCTCCGGTAGCCTTGCGGACTGAACGACACCCATCCGGTGACGGAGACCGGGCGGCCGGACCAGCCGAAGCGGCCGGAGAGCTGCTGCACGGGCCGGAAGGAGGCCGGGCGCGGGGCGGTGAGCCGCACGAAGCTGCGGTTCTCTTCGTTCCAGATGCTGTAGGTGGCCGTGACCCGGTCGCCGACATGGAGCGTGTCGCCGTCCTGCAGCGGCTTGCCGTTGCGGGTGAAGCTCCGGGAGACGGTGAACCCGTTGCCGGCTGCCCGGACTTGTGCGAAGGGCAGGGTGGTGGAGGCGGTCAGGGTGAGAACTTGCGTCTGCAGGGTCTCGTCCGTGCCGCGCAGCACGCAGCCGACGGCCTGGATGAAGGCCGGATCGTCCGCCCACTGCTGCGTTTCTTTCTGGACCATCAGCCAGAGGCGGATGCCTTCAGCCACGTCGCCATGGCCGCAGTCGGCCAGCAGGTCGCAGAGGAGCGCATGGGCGTAGAGCTCGCTCTCCAGCAGGCCGCGCCAGGGCATGACGGCATTCGGGTAATAGACGCCGCCGCTCGGGTGAGCTTCGGCATACTGGAGCAGGGAGGTGACATCCTTGTCCAGCGAACGGGAGAGCCGTCCCCTGGCGAAGAACGAGATCCCCCAGGCGTGGGCCAGGGCGGTGCCCCGTTCCCCTTCGAGCAGGGCGCGCAGGGTCTTCATCCGGCGGGCCTTGTCGAAGACCCGGCCGTTCAGGCCGCGCTTCGCCCCCGGCACGAGGTAGGCCTTGGCGGCCTTCCGGAATTCCTTCAGGGCCTTGGCTCCGGCATCCTTGGGCGCAAAGTCCACCTCCGCCCAAAGTGCGCGGACGTGCAGGTACTGTTCGAGGCTGAGCCCCCCGCACCAGCAGGGACGCTTGTGCGCCGCGAAATAATCGGCGTCCAGGAAGTGGACGGCATCCGCGGCCGTGGCGGCGAGCGCCTCCGGGCAGGCGTCGCCCATTGCCGCGAGCCGTTCCAGCAGCACGGCGGTAAGGATCGGGGATGAGGTCATCCCGGCGAACCAGCCGAAACCGCCGTCGGCATTCCGGCAGCCCAGGATCTTGTCCACCATGGCCTGCCGTTCTTCCGGGGAGGCGCCGGCCACCGGCGTGCCGGGCAGGATGTCCAGCAGGTGGTTGGCAAACAGCGACTCGCTCTGGTCCAGCAGGTTGTCGCTGGACGGAATCACCTTTTCCGGAATCGTCTCCCGGATCATGTCGAGGATGGAAATCTCCCGCAGGGCCGCGTCCTCGCCCGACACGTTGACGAAGCGGCTGTGCAGCGCGGCAATCAGTGCTTCGCGGTCCGTCCCGGCGCGCAGCAGGGCGGAGTGGGCTTCGGTGAGGGTCTGGATCGCCGGCGTGACCGGCAGGGTGACGAAGACGCCGTCGGAACCGAGTCCGGCGTCATCCGCCGTGAAATTGACCAGCAGGCCCAGTTCGCGCAGGGCCGGCGCGGTGATTCCGCAGCTGAAGTCCGCGGAGCCGTGGGCCGGTACGCTGATGTGTTCCGTCCGCTCCAATACCACGGGGGCGGTCTTGTAGTCCGTCCCGTCCAGGAAACGCATGGACAGAAGGCCGGAGACCGGCAAATCTTCGCTGTTCGCCACGCTCACCCGCGCGACGAAGCGGTCGCCTTCGTAGAGGTATTGCGGCTGCACGAGCGCCACCTTGACCGGCAGGGTCACGACCATCTCCTCCCGGAGCGTGGCGTTGTGGAAGGCCTTGTCGTGCGCAAACAGCTGCACGTAATAGGTGGAGAGCTTGTCGGCGGTGCTGAAGGTAAATGTCACCATGCCGTCCTGGTCGGCGCGCAGGAACGGCTCCCAGGCGAGGGTGTTGGCGAAATTCTCGCGGATGGCGGCATTCTCCCCGGCCGGCCCGGCGCCGTAGCCCGCCACGACGGTATCTTCCGGAGCTTCCGCAGCCATGTCGAGGCTGTCCTCGAGGACCGCTGCCGACTTGGCCATCATGACCATTCCGTCGGCCCGGCTGTTGCGGTAGCCGGACAGCGGGCCGTATCCGATGGCGGAATCCATGCCGGGCGTGCTCTCATATCCGACATGCGGGAGAGCCCTGCGGGGAGGGGTGACGGTGTTCCAGACGTTGCGCTGGATCGTCTCCGTGCTCTTGTCGAAGACGGTGGCGGCAAGTTCCGTGTCCGCCGCCGTGCGGATGGAGAAGCTATAGTCCGCATGGGGGAGCGTGGTGTCGAGGAAGCGGCTGAAACTGAGCGGCAGTTGCCAGGCCCTGGCGGGTTTGAACGAGGAGACGGTGTACTCGTGAGAGAAGGCGTCGCGGAACCAGAATACCTTGAGGGTGAGGTCCTCGGGGTATCCGTCCCGGCGGACGAAGCGGATTGTCTCCAGCGACCCGGCCTGTCCGCGCACGCCGGCGAGCCGGACCAGGCGTTTGTCCAGCAGGCGGTTGCCGTCGCCGTAGATCTCGGCCACGATCCAGGCCGGACCGGCGGTCGTGCCGACCTGCAGGGCGATGCTCCGGCCGTCGTCGTCGATCTCCTTGAAGAAGCTCCGCACGTCCAGGTCGAGCGCGGTGTCCGTGTCGGCCGCCTTGACGACATCGACGGTCTCCGTCCGGGTGTAGGTCCGCCCGTCCTCTCCCGTGGCCGTCGCCGTGGCTTCGACGCTGTAGAGCCCGGACGGCATGCCGGCGAGGGACAGGTCGACGGGCTCGCCGCCCGCGGCCTCGCCCGTGAGCAGGACGGAGGCGCCGCGCGATACTTTATAGGAAAACTTGAGGGTCGGATGGGTCTGCATTTCGCCGTAGCCGGTCTGGAACCGGGCGCGGATGAAGTCGTCCCCGATGAGGGTCCCGCCGCCGCGCTGCGAGATCTGCTCGAAGCGCCCCCGGGACCGGTTGAGGATGGAGATATCCAGCGGCAGGCGGTTGGTGACGGAGATCGATTTGCTGAATTCCCGGGTCTCGCCCGTGCCGTCCGTGACGGTGACGGAGACGGCGGCGTGGTTGAAACCGTACGGCGCGTCGGGGGCCGTGAAGCGGATGGTGAAATCATCCGCCGTGCCGCTGTCCAGCAGGCCTTCGGCGAGGATGCCGTCCGGGGAGCTGACCTGGTAGCGGACGGTGGCCGTGCCCAGGTTGTGCCCGGAATAGCTCTTGATGCTGCCCCGCACCGTGACGGTGTCCTTGGGCAGATACAGGCGGTCGTCGGGCTCCCAGCCGAGCTCGAAGGTGGGCAGGACGAATTCGTCGGCCCGCACGCGGGTGGAGGCGATGCGCCCGCCCCCCTCGCTGACGGTGATGGTGTACAGGCCGCCGCGTTCGCCCTTCAGCAGGACGAAGGAGCCTGCGGCGGAGCCGAACTCATTGGTAGTCAGGTCCGTCTCGCCGACGATCCTGTCCGTGGGATCGAGGAGGGTGGCGTGCAGCCGGATCCCGGCGGGGCGGGCGGCGTACGCGTAGGTCCCTTCGTAGAGCAGGACCTTGAAATGTACGGTCTCGTCCGGGTTGAAGGCGCTGCGGTCGGTCAGGATCATGGCGTGGTGCCGGTCGGGGTTGTCCGTGCCGGCTGTCCGGTGCTCCTCGAAGTGCAGGCCGTGGCGCCGGGACATCCGCAGGCGGCCGCCGGTGCGCAGGACTGCCTGGACGGTGCAGCCCCATTTGTCCTTTTCGAGCCTGGCGGCGAAGGAATCCGGCAGGCGGGTGAAACCGTCCAGCCGGAGATCCCGCACCGCGTCGATCTCCTGGCCGTCGGGGTCCAGCAGCAGGATGTCGCAGGCGTCGAGGGGCTCTCCGGTGATGTAATCGGCCACGTAAACGCCGTAGCCGTCCAGGTTGCGCCGGTGGGCGATGGACAGGGAATATTTGTCGTACTGCGTTTCGGTCTCGGTCTTGCCCTCCGTGCAGCGGATGGTGTAGGTGCCGTCGTCGAGCGCCGGCAGGTCGAAGCTCAGGGTGTCCTGCACATAGAAGCTCCGGCGGGTGTTCGCGACCATGCGGTCGAAGACCTGTTCCTTGTCCTTGAGGACGCGGAAGCGGACCTGCGGGAGGTTGCGCAGGGTGAGGGCAGCCGTCCCCCGGTCCACGTGAACCGTAATCTCCCGGGCGTTGAGCTCCCCGAGGATACCGTCCACGGAAGTGCAGCAGTCCGCAATGGCCTTCTCGCTGCCGGTGAAGCGTCTGCGGTCGGCCTGGAAGCGCTCGCAGTCCGTGGCCAGTGCGCGGTATTGTTCCGAGCTGCTGCCCTGGTCGCGGCGCAGGGCGGACTGCCGGCGCATCAGGAGCGACTCCCGGGCCAGCAGGGCGACGGCCTTGCCGTCCTGCTCGCGGACATAGGCCTCGAGGGCGGTGTCACCGTCGGAGCCGGGCCGGTCCCGGACAATCCGGGTGTACGCGATGAACGCATCGAAGGGATAGCGCCCGGCGAAATGCGCCGCGATGTCCTGCCCGACCGGGCCGTTTACCTGGCGGGCGAACAGGCTCCAAAGCGCGTATTCGTAGTCGTTGCCGAGCAGCGGGCGCAGGGCCCCGGCGTACGGCAGCCGGTCCAGGTCGTCGTTTTTTTCGTAGAATTCCGGGTTGTGGGCGGCGTTGAGGTCGCATCCCGGAGGAAGTTCCATCATGGTCACGACGACTTCGTGTTCCAGACCGGCGTCGGTAATGCACTTGCCGGAGTAGATCAGGTTGTTCACGTCGTTGAGGGCGTCAAAGTTACGGATGCGGGTCATGCCGTGCTTCTTGAACATGTCGGCATGGAGCTTGATCATGTCGCGCGGCTGCGGGGCGAGGGCCACCACGTTGATACCGCGGGCGAGGGTCTGCAGGCGGACGTTCGGGCCCACGACGCGACGGAATTCGTCCATCATGTCGAAGGCGTCTTCGCCGCAGTTCTGGTAAAGGGCCTGGAAACGGGCGCCACCACCAGCTTCAAAGTGGGTGATGCCGGCCTTGCAGGCTGCTTCGACGGCGGGCATAAAGTCCTTCGCGAAGACACGGGCACCGAAAATAGACTGGAAACCATCGCGGAACGAGGTGTCCTGGAACTTGATCTTTTTCATAGTGTTTCCTTGTGGGATAAATCCCTTGTTTTACTGTACAATAAAATACGGGCGAAAAGATAGAAATAGTTGCTAGTTGCTAGTTATTCGTTACTAGGAAATGAGGGAAAAATGGGCTGGAAACGGGCGCTAGTAGACCTAAAATGATGATTATTATATTTATAATAATTGTCTTTATAATAATTGCTTTTATAATAAGCCTGCTGGCCTACATCTCGGATGTTCCGACCCTCAGGAGCACGTTCAGGGTGGCGTACCAGTTGTACCCGGTAATATTGAGGTCGGTATCCCCGAAGGTGGCGACGCCTATGCGCGCGCCGACGCCGAAGATTTTAGGCGCGGCATTGCCTCCACCGAAATACTTGGCGCCCATAATGCCCGTGGTGTACCCGAACGAATAGAAGTCGTCCATGGTGCGCCCGTATTTTTCCTTGTACTTCTCGTCGGTCTTGCTGTCAATTTCGAGGGCGTGGAGCCTGAGCCCGCCAAAGACAGCAAGGTCGTAGTCGTAGGAGGTGAACACGTTGACCCTGAAAAGGCCTTCGATGGTGGTGTACGAGATGTCCTTCTTGGAATAGGTGTAGCCATCCTGCACCACATCTTCCTTGAGGCCATACTGGAAGATTCCCCCGATATGGAAGTCCACGCAGTACCTCCCGTAAATGCAGTAGCCTACGTTCATGTCGACCGAGGGCGCATTCTTGATAATATCGTCTGCACCGTTGCTAAAGAAGTTTGCTCCAATGCCGAATCCTAATAACAGACGGCCATTATGGAGTTCTTCTGCTTCGGTTTTTATGTGGTAGATCTTTTTCAGGTAAGTGAGTTGTTTTTCGTCCGTAATCTTGGAAAGTTGAATTTGTGCGTAACGCCTGTCTACGCTGTCGAAAAATGCGTCGTAGACGATAACCCTAATGAAAGCGGCATCCCCTTCGGGGAGTTTTTCAAGGTCCTGTTCCCAGGCATCGCTATTGAGGTAGGCAAAGACGTTCTTGAAAAACTCTGCCCGTTCTGCGTTCCACTGGTATTTGCTAGCGTGCCGGTATGCTATTTGGGATTTTTCTGCGGCATCCCTTACGGAGTCGGCATTCGCGAGAAACTTGAAG
>CAJOMY010000081.1 GCA_905235775.1 uncultured Bacteroidales bacterium
GTGCGGTTCGATGTTCGCCGGTACGGAGGAGTCCCCGGGCGAGACCATCATCTACAGCGGCCGCAAGTTCAAGGCTTACCGCGGCATGGGTTCCATCGATGCCATGGCGGCGGGCTCCAAGGACCGCTATTTCCAGGACGACAAGGTCGAGCTCAAGAAGCTGGTCCCGGAAGGCATCGTCGGCCGCGTGCCGTACAAGGGAACCCTCTCCGAGACGGTTTACCAGCTCGTCGGCGGCCTGCGCTCCGGCATGGGATACTGCGGCGCCAAGGACCTGCAGGCCCTCAAGCTGGCCCGGTTCACCCGCGTGACGGCCAGCGGCATGGCGGAAAGCCACCCGCACGACATCACCATTACCAAGGAGACCCCTAACTACACCCGCGGTGAATAAAATCCTGATCCTCGATTTCGGCTCCCAGGTCACGCAACTCATTGGCCGCCGCCTGCGGGAGTTGAATGTCTATTGTGAAATATATCCGTTCGACAAGGCGCCAGACGCGGACGAGTCCGTCCGGGGCGTGATTCTGTCCGGCAGTCCCTGCTCCGTGCGGGACGCCAACGCCCCGCAAGTGGATTTGGACCGCTACAAGGGCCGTCTGCCGCTGCTGGGCATCTGCTACGGTGCGCAGTACATCGCGCATCGCTGCGGCGGCCGGGTGGAAGGATCCGTGGCGCGCGAATACGGCCGCGCGATACTGGACGTCGTCCGGCCCGATTCTCCGCTCCTGCAGGGCGTCCGTACGCATTCCCAGGTGTGGATGTCGCACGGCGACACGATCTCCGCGCTCCCGAAGGGAGCCGAAGTGATTGGCTCGACGGCCGATGTGGCCAACGCCGCCTATCAGATCGTCGGCGAGCAGACCTACGCGGTGCAGTTCCATCCGGAGGTGTTCCATACGGAGGAAGGGTCGAAGATCCTGTCCAATTTCGCCCTGGGCATCTGCGGCCTGACGGGGGACTGGACGCCGGATTCCTTCATCGAGACGACCGTCGCCGACCTGCGCGCGCGAATTGGTGGCGACCAGGTGATCCTGGGCCTGAGCGGCGGCGTGGACTCCACGGTCGCAGGCGTGCTGCTCAACAAGGCCATCGGCCACCAGCTGACCTGTATCTTCGTGAACAACGGCCTGCTGCGCAAGAACGAGTTCGAGGATGTGCTCGAATCGTACCGCGACATGGGCCTGAACGTTATCGGGGCCGACGCCTCGAAGGAATTCCTCACCGCCCTCTCGGGCGTGAGCGAGCCGGAGCAGAAGCGCAAAATCATCGGCCGGCTCTTCGTGGAGACTTTCGACCGGTACGCCAAACAGATCAAAAATGCCCGCTGGCTGGCCCAGGGGACCATCTATCCCGACGTCATTGAGAGTGCCGGCATCCCCGGCATCGCCTCCAAGATCAAGAGCCACCACAACGTGGGCGGCCTGCCGGAGGAGATGAACCTGAAGATCGTGGAGCCGTTGCGCATGCTCTTCAAGGACGAAGTGCGCCGCGTGGGCCGCGCCCTCGGAATCAAGGAAGAACTCGTAGGGCGTCATCCGTTCCCGGGCCCTTCACTCGCCATCCGCATAATCGGCGATGTGACGGAGGAGAAACTGCGCGTGCTGCGCGAAGCGGACGACATTTTCATCCGTGGCCTGCGCAATTACGACTGTAGCGGCATGGGTTTTCCGTGCGCCTCGGATCCGCGTGTAATGGCCACCAACCTCTATGACGCCATCTGGCAGGCGGGGGTGATCCTGCTGCCGGTCAAGAGCGTCGGCGTGATGGGAGACGAGCGCACCTATGAGAATCCCGTTGCGTTGCGCGCGGTGGTGTCGACGGACGCGATGACGGCGGACTGGTTCCACTTCCCGTACGACTTCCTCGCGGACGTCAGCAACGAGATCATCAACCGGGTGCGCGGCGTGAACCGCGTCGTTTACGACATCTCGTCGAAGCCGCCCGCAACGATCGAATGGGAATAATCCTTTGGGGCAAGTCCGTTATTTGCCCTTTGAAAGCCGGCTGAGCACCCAGTCGGCTTTTATTTTGTCGATGATGGCCGTGACCACGCGATAGGCGGGGGCGTCAGCGGTGTAAACGGCCGGCACGGCGAAGCCCACGCGCCCCTGGCGCTTCAGTTTCGCCGCCGTGGCGCGCTTGCGCTCGTTGTCCGGGTCATAGACGGCAATGGCATGGCCGCCGAACTGTCCCATCAGCTTCATGCAGGGGACGTCGGTGTCACCGTCTCCGAAATAGATCATGTGCGTGAAGGGGACGCGCTTCTTGTCCTCGGCCATGGATTCGTTGACCTGCTTCTTGTCGCCGGCGCTGAAGATTCCCTTGCTGATCTTGAAGAGGAACTGCGTCTTGGTGGTATAATCCACGGAGATGCCCGGCCACTCGGCTTCACCGTTTTCGTCGTAGAGGAAGGTGCCGGCGAAAATATGCTTGAATTCGTGGGCGATAGGGCTTCCCTCGACGATCTCCTTGAGGCCGGAAGAGTTGATGTAATGCTCGACCTTGACGCCGTGCGCGTCTCCGTAGCGATTGACGAGCTGGAACCATTCGCGCACGCCCTCGAAAAGTTCGATGTCCCGGCCGAAGCGCAGAAAGTCCTCGCGGCGGAGCTTGACGCCGGTGCGCCGGGCTTCGTCGTACATCAGTTTCATATAGGCCAGCACGTTGGAGGCATCCTGCCCGACGGCGATGTGGTCGCTCATCCGCCAGAACTCCTCGGCCGTCTTGCCGACGGCCTGGATAAAGCCGAATTCCTGCATGTTGCCGGGGGAGAGGGTCCCGTCATAATCATATATCAGTGCGACGATCGGTTTCTTCTGCGCCATAGTTCACCACTTATTATTGCATTTCGCCCCAAATATCGGAATAATTCGCCACATACACGCACGCGAGGTTGCTTTTTGTCTCGTTATCGTCTATTTTTGCGGCATAACCAATCGGGTTTATACAAAACCAACAATATGGAGCATTATCCCCACTACCTGGAGCGTCTGCAGAATGCGACGCGGAAATTCTGGGACAAAGCCGCTCTCAACAACATCGGCGGTGAGTCCTTTACCTACGGCCAGATGGCCACGCAGATTGAAAAGTTCCACCTTGTCTTCGAGAAGCTCGGCGTTCGGAAGGGCGAGAAGATTGCTCTCTGGGCCCGCAATGGGGCCACCTGGGGCATGTCTTACCTTGCCGTCAACACGTACGAGACCGTGATTGTGCCGCTGCTGGCGGACTTCACGCCCCAAGGCGCCACCTTCCTGGTGAACCACTCCGAGAGTATCGCCCTCTTCACCAACGAGGACAAGTGGAAACAGCTGGATATCGCCGCGATGCCCGACGTCCGCTTCGTGGTGGATGTGGACAGCTGGAAGCTCCTCTATGCCGCCGATGACGCGACGGCTGCCGTCTTTGCGGAGATGGACGCCCTGTTCGCCGCCAAGTGGCCCGACGGCTACGGCCCCGGTGATGTGGTCTTCCCGACCGACAACTGGGACAATCTGTCCACCATCAACTATACCTCCGGCTCCACCGGAGACCCGAAGGGCGTCATGCTGACCTACCGGAACTTCTGTTCCAACGTGGACTTCAGCCAGCGCCACGTGCCCGCCGGCGACAAGATGGTCTCCATGCTCCCGATGGCCCACATGTACGGCCTCGTGATCGAGTTCATCTACCCGCTCTGCAACGGCACCGCCATCTACTGGCTGGGCAAGGCCCCGACTCCGGCCACGCTGCTCAAGGCCTTCGCCGAAGTCAAGCCCTACCTGCTCATCACCGTGCCCCTCGTGATGGAGAAAATCTACAAGTCCAAGATCAAGCCCACCCTGGACAAGCCCGCGGTAAAATTCCTCCTCAAGATCCCCGGCGTCAACCAGATCATCTACAAGAAGATCAAGGACGGCCTCGTACAGGCATTCGGCGGCAACGTGGAGGAGTTCATCATGGGCGGCGCCGCCCTGAATCCCGAGGTCGAGCGGGTTTTCAAGAAAATCAAGTTCCCGTACCTCGTCGGCTACGGCATGACCGAGGCCTGCCCGCTGCTCGCCTACGAGCACTGGACCAAATACGTGCCCGGCTCCTGCGGCAAGGCGGTCGATTGCGCCACCGTGCGCATCGACTCCGAGGATCCCCAGCACATCGCCGGCGAGATCCAGGCCAAGGGCGAAAACATCACCATCGGCTACTTCAATAATCCGGAAGCTTCCGCCAACGCCTTCACGGAGGACGGTTTCCTGCGCACCGGCGACCTGGGCATCATGGACAAGGACGGCAATATCTTCATCAAGGGCCGCTCCAAGAGCATGATCCTTACCGCCAACGGACAAAATGTCTATCCCGAGGAACTCGAAGCCATCGTCAACAACCAGCCTTACGTATCTGAATCCGTCGTTGTGGACCGCGCCGGCAAGATCGTGGCGCTGGTCTACCTGGACAAAGACGCCATCAAGGCGGCCGGACTGGACGACGAAGCCGTCTCCGACCTGCCCGAGAAGATCTGTGCCGGTGCCAACCGTCAGCTGCCGAACTATAGCCATATCGCCAAAGTCGAGACCGTGCTCGTGCCCTTCGAGAAGACCCCGAAGATGTCCATCAAGCGTTTCCTTTATAAATAGCCTGTGACAATTTGTCACTGGAACAGCATTTGAATCGACAGGGTCGGTCCGCAACGGGCCGACCCTGTTTGTTTCAAAATACACAAAGATATGGCAACCAAGACATTGAAAGGCAAAATCGGCGTGACCACGGAAAACATCTTCCCGGTGATCAAGCAGTTTCTCTATTCTGACCATGAGATTTTCCTGCGCGAGCTCGTCGCCAACGCGGTGGATGCTTCGCAGAAGATGAAAGCCCTCGCCTCCAGCGGCGATTTCAAGGGTGAACTTGGCGATCTCAAAGTGCGCATCGAGCTGGACGAGAAGAAGAAGACCCTGAAAATCATCGACCGGGGCATCGGCATGACCGAAGAGGAAGTGGACCGTTATATCAACCAGATCGCGTTCTCCTCCGCCGGCGAGTTTCTCGAGAAGTACAAGGACCAGCTCGGCTCCATCATCGGCCACTTCGGCCTGGGCTTCTACTCCGCCTTCATGGTGAGCAAGAAGGTCACCATCGACACCCTCAGCTGGCAGGAAGGCGCGAAGCCGGTGCGCTGGTCTTGCGACGGTTCGCCGGAATACTCGATGGGGGCCGGCAAACAGGAGGACCGCGGCACCGTGATTACCCTCTATCTGGACGACGATTCCGAAGAATACGCCTCCCAGGGCCGTATTTCCCAGCTGCTGGGCAAATACTGCAAGTTCATGCCAGTCCCCGTGGTTTTTGGCAAGAAGACCGAGTGGAAGGATGGCAAGAGCGTCGAGACCGACGAGGACAATGTCATCAACAACATCGATCCCATCTGGATCAAGGCCCCGGCGGATCTGAAGGACGAGGATTATCTCAAGTTCTACCGCGAACTCTACCCGATGGAGGAAGATCCCATGTTCTGGATCCACCTCAATGTCGATTATCCCTTCACCCTGACCGGTGTGCTCTATTTCCCGAAGATCAAGGAGCGCATGGCTATCGACAAGAACAAGATCCAGCTCTACTGCAACCAGATGTTCGTGACCGAGCACGTGGACAATATCGTTCCGGATTTCCTGACCCTGCTGCACGGCGTCATCGACTCTCCGGACATCCCGCTCAACGTCTCCCGCAGCTACCTGCAGAGCGATGCCAACGTCAAGAAGATCAGCACCTACATCACCAAGAAGGTGGCCGACCGGCTGGAGGAGATCTTCAAGGAGCAGCGCGAGCAGTTCAAGCAGAAATGGGACAACATCAAGCTGTTCATCGAGTACGGTATGCTCTCCGACGAGAAGTTCTGCGAGCGCGCCCTGAAGTTCGCCCTGCTCAAGAACACCGACGGGAAGTATTTCAGCCTCGAGGACTATCGCAGCGCCATCGAGCCTGTGCAGACGGACAAGGACAAGACCGTGGTCTATCTCTATGCCACCAAGCCCGCCGAGCAGTACAGTTGGATCGAAGCTGCGAAGAACAAAGGCTACGACGTCCTGCTGATGGACTGCGAACTGGACAGCCATTTCGTGGGCCTGCTCGAAGCCAGGGTGGAGCACAGCCGCTTCGCCCGCGTGGACAGCGACTCCGTGGACAATCTCATCCCGAAGGAGGAAAAGGTCAAGCCGGAGATGTCCGAAGAGGACCAGAAGACGCTCGACGAACTCTTCAAGGCTGTCCTCCCGGAAGGCAACGACTACATGGTTGATGCGCAGAATCTGGGCGAGGGCGCCGCGCCGGTGCTCATTACCCAGAGCGAATTCATGCGCCGCTACCGCGAAATGAGCGCCCTGGGCGGGGGAATGAATTTCTACGGCACCATGCCGGAGGCCTACAACATCATCGTGAACATGGAGAACCCGCTGGTTGCGAAGATCTGGGACGGCAAGAAAGAAGCCGCCGGGACTTCGGCGGCTGACTTTGCCAAAGGGAATGAACTGCTGCAGCAGGTCGTGGATCTGGCCCTGCTCGGCAACGGCAGGCTCAAGGGCAAGGCCCTCGCCGACTTCATCGCCCGCAGCGAGAAGCTCCTGCAATAGATTTCGCCCTGCACGGGACCGTCCCCCTGGAAAGCCAGTAAAAACCCTTGCGGGAAGGCTTTCCAGGGGGACGGTTCCGTGCGGGCTGTCCGTTACTGCCGGGTAAACCTGGCCGTCCAGCCGCCGCCGGGGGCCATGTGGATCTTCAGGGTGTGGCCGGCGGCCCCGACGGTCACGTTCTGGAATTCGCGGACGTAGTCGCGGGCGTTGCGGTCGGCGTTGATCCCGTCGCGGAAGATCTCGACGCGGTAGCTGCCCTCCGGCAGGAAGGCGCCCAGGTCGATCTCCAGGTCGCGGGCATCCCAGTCGGTCATGGCCCCGACGTACCAGTCTGCGCCCTTGCGGCGGGCGATGGCGGCGTAGTCTCCGACCTTGCCGGCCAGCGCGACGGTCTCGTCCCAGACGGTCGGCACGGCGGTCATCCACTTCAGGCATTCCGGCTCGGCGAGGTAGTTGGTCGGGCTGTCGCAAAGCATCGTCAGCGGGGACTCGAAGATGATGTATTCCGCCAGTTGGCGGCAGCGTGTGCCCTGGCTCATCGGCTCGGAGTTGACCGGCCGGTAGCTGCGGCGGGTGGCGTTGCGCATGGCGCCCTGCGTGTAGTCGAGCGGCCCCGCGTACATGCGGATGAAGGGAATCTGGACGTCATAGGTGACCTGGTCCACGCTGGGCTGCGCCCATTTCATCTGCTCCAGGCCGGCTACGCCCTCGTGGTTGATCACGTTGGGGTAGGGGCGCTGCAGGCCACTGGGCTTGAAGGCGCCGTGGAAGTCCACGAGCAGATGATAGCGGGCTGCGGTCTCCGCCACCCGGGTGTAGAAGTCCACCATCGGCTGGTCGTCGCGGTTCATGAAGTCGATCTTGAAACCTTTGACGCCCATCTGGGAATAGTGGCGGCAGATGCCTTCGATATCACGCTGCATGGACCAGTAGCCGGCCCAGAGGATGATGCCCACCCCCTTGGCCTGGGCATGGTCAACGATGGCCTTCATGTCAATCTCCGGGACAACCTGGAAGAGGTCGGCCTGATAGAGGACCGACCAGCCCTCGTCCAGAATCACATATTCGATGCCGTTGGCGGCCGCGAAGTCGATGTAGTATTTGTAGGTGTCGGTGTTGATGCCGGCGCGGAAAGGCACGCCGGTGATGTTCCAGTCGTTCCACCAGTCCCAAGCCACCTTGCCGGGCTTCACCCAGCTCCAGTCGATGCCCGCTGCGGGGCGGCTCAGCAGCCACACCAGGTCGTTGTCGATGTAGTATTTGTAGGTGTCGGTGTTGATGCCGGCGCGGAAAGGCACGCCGGTGATGTTCCAGT
>CAJOMY010000082.1 GCA_905235775.1 uncultured Bacteroidales bacterium
ATGATAAAGGAGAAGGTGTTAAACAAGATTTTCATAAATCTTTTGAATGGTTTACAAAAGCTGCTAATCAAGGAGCTTCGAGCTCGAGCCGCGCCTCAACATGCAGGGTCTCACGCCTGAAGGGGACGATCTCTGGATCCACACCTTCGGCAGCGGAGTCGTCCGTTACGACCGCATCCGCCACGTCGTGAAGAAGCGCTATCCCGTGCCGGCATCCACCGGCAGCTGCCTGTATTCCGCCGAAGGCGACATCTATACCGGCTCCCAGCTGGGCCTGTTCGTGCTGGACCGCGGGCAGGACCGCTTCGTACCCGTCGAGCCGGCCTTCAACGGCTTCGTCCACTGCCTCTTCCAGGACAGCCGGGGGCACATGTGGATCGGGACTTATGGCGACGGACTCTTCTGCCGGGACAGCGGGGGAAACAGCCTCGCGCACATCACCGTCACCTCCGACCGGGGCCTGACGGCCGACCGCATCACCTCCTTCTTCGAGGACAGCCGGCACCGCATCTGGATCACGACCGAAGGCGGCGGCATCTGCTATACGGATCCCAGCCCCAACATGGCCAACCTGCGGCTGCACGCAATCACGCGTGCCGAGGGGCTGAACAACAACGTGACCTGCGCCGTGGCGGAGGACGAGGACGGCATCCTGTGGGTGTCCACCACCCGCGGCATCGTCCGCATCGACGGCGAGACGCTGAAAATCCGGGACTTCTTCTACGACAGGCAGCAGATCATGGGCGCCCAGTTCTCCTACGGAGCCTCCCTGGTGTCGCGCAACGGGTTCATCTACATGGGCAACACCAACGGCCTGGCCCTTTTCTCTCCCGGCAAGATGAAGAAGATGACCGCCAGCTATCCCCTCTATATCACGAACATCGAGGCCACCAATGCCGACGGGACCCGGCGCCTGCACGAGCCCAACCGTTCCACCCTCAGGACCGAGCGGATCCAGGTCAAATCGCGCGAGGCTTCCCTGCTGTCCATCAGCTTCGCCGCGCCCAACTACTCCATTCTCCAGCAGATCAGCTACAACTGGACCCTGAAACGGAACGGCCGCGAGTACCTCACCGCCCCGCCCACCACGGACAACCAGGTCCGTTTCACCGGCCTGCAGCCCGGGCGCTACGAATTCCTGGTCTCGATTGTCGGGTCGGATTTGCCGAATGCCCGGCAGCAGCTGGAGTTCGACATCCTGGCCCCCGCCTTCTGGAGCGGGACGGCCAAGATTATCTATGCGGCGCTGTTCCTCACCGCCCTTGCCTTCTTCCTCCGCGAACTGGAGATGAAACGCCGGCGCGACCGCGCACGCAACCTCTCCAAGCTGGAGACCCAGAAGCAGAAAGAGATCTATGATGCCAAAATCAACTTCTTCACCAACATCACCCATGAGATCCGCACCCCGCTGACCCTCATCAAGATGCCGCTGGACAAGCTGATTGCGGAAAAAAACTATACGCCCGAGTCCGAAAAGGACCTGCTGACCATCCAGACCAACACCGACCGCCTGCTGAGCCTGACCAACCAGCTGCTCGACCTGCGCCGCATGGAGAAGAACGAGATCAAGCCCGTCTTCCTCAAGGAGGACCTCTGCAAGGTCGTGCGCAAGTCCTGCCGCTACTTCGAACAGATGGCCGACGAGCAGAAAATCACGCTCCGCGAGGACATTCCCGACCAGCCCTTCGAGGTTATGTGCGCCCGCGACGCCGTGGAGAAAATCGTCAGCAACCTGCTCTCCAACGCCGTCAAGTACACCCAGGACCGGATCGAGCTCTCGCTCAAGCCCTCCGCCGACGGCAAGACCGCCATCCTGCGCGTGGACAGCAACGGTCCGAAGATTCCGGTCCGGGAGAGCGAAAAGATCTTCGAAGTGTTCTACCAGGTCGGCGAGAAGCGCAAGAGCCAGGGCACCGGCCTCGGCCTCGCTTACGCACGCACCCTGGCCACCCTGCACAACGGCAGGCTGTATCTGGACACCGCCGCCCGCGACTGCAACTCCTTCGTGCTCGAACTGCCCGTGGAGCAGCAGCAGGACATTCCCATCCGCATCGAGGACACCCGGCAGGCCGGGGACGAGATCCGCAGCTCCGACCATGACAGCAGCCGCCACACGGTGATGATCGTCGAAGACTCCGCCGAGATGCGCGGCTACCTGGCCCGCGAACTCTCCGACGAGTACAACATCGTCACGGCCGCCAACGGCCAGGATGCCGTGGAGAAGCTGCAGGAAGAGCGTGTCGACCTCGTGGTCAGCGACATCATGATGCCGCTGATGGACGGCTGCCAGCTCTGCAACTACATCAAGACCAACATGGAATTCAGCCACCTGCCCGTGCTGCTGCTGACCGCGGCCGTGGGCATGGAGACCCGCCTGCAGACCCTTGAGGTGGGGGCCGACGGCTACATTGAGAAACCTTTCCCGATCGAGCTGCTGCGCGCCAACATCGCCAGTCTGTTCAAGAACCGGGACATTGCCTACAGGCAGTTCACCGACTCCCCCCTCACCCACTTCAACAGCGTCAACGCCAGCAAGATGGATGAAGAATTCATGGAGAAGCTGCACAGCATCGTGATGAAGCACATGGCGGAGCAGGATCTGAGCATCGAGACGCTCACGTCCCTGATCGGCACGAGCAAGTCCACGCTCTACCGCAAGGTCAAGGCCAACACGGGCTTGAATATCAACGAGTACATCCGCCTGTGCCGGCTCAAGCAAGCCGCGGAGATGCTCTCGTCGCAGAAATACCGGATCAACGAGGTGGCCTACATGGTCGGCTTCTCGAGCCCGTCGTATTTCGCGACGAGCTTCCAGAAGCAGTTCAACATCTCGCCTTCGGCGTTCGTCAAGAACCTTAAAGATTAACATATGAATATCCTTACACTCCTTCTCGCCGTGCTGCCCGTCCTGGGCGGCCCTGACGCCCGGTTGCAAGTCCGCCTGTCCGACGACGGCGGCCGCCTCCGCTACGAAATCGCCTATGACGGCAAGACGCTTGTCAAACCCTCCCTGCTGGGTCTCCAGACCAACGAGGCCGACTACACCCGGCTCGAAGTCCTGTCCGCGGACACGCAGGAGCTGCGCGACACGTATGTGCTCGACCGCATCAAGGCCTCCCGCATCGACCATCCGGCCGTGCGCACCGTGCTGCACTGCCAGAACCCCGAAGGCCGCAAACTCGACATCGAGTGGCACCTGACGGCCAACGACGCCGCTTTCCGCTACCGCATTCCCCGCGAGGGCGAGACGGGCAGCGTGCGCGTGCTGCGCGAGACGAGCGCGTTCCGCTTTCCGGAAGGCACCACCGGTTTCCTCACGCCGCAGAGCGACGCGATGATCGGCTGGAAGCGCAGCAAGCCCAGCTACGAGGAAACCTATCGGCTGGACGTTCCGCTCGCAGAGCGTTCGCATTACGGCCACGGCTTCACTTTCCCCTGCCTGTTCCGCGTGGGCGGCGACGGCTGGGTGCTGCTCAGCGAAACCGGCGTGGACAGCCGCTACTGCGCCTCGCACATCAGCGACTACGACCCGCAGGAGGGCTATACCATCGCCTTCCCGATGCCCGAGGAGAACAACGGCAACGGCACCGTCGAGCCGGCCTTCGCCCTGCCCGGCGTCACGCCCTGGCGCACGCTGACCGTGGGCGCGGATCTCGCCCCGGTGGTGGAGACGACCATCGCCTTCGACGTCGTGGAGCCGCGCTACCAGACCACGCGCGCCTACCGCTACGGCAAGAGCACCTGGAGCTGGATCGTCTGGCAGGACGCCAGCATGAACGAAGCGGACCAGATCGCCTTCATCGACCTTGCCGCCGCCATGGGCTGGCCCTACATCCTCATCGACGCCGGCTGGGATCAGGAATTCGGCCATGCCGGGATGGAGAAGCTGGTCGGCTACGCCCGCAGCAAGGGCGTGGACGTGTTCCTGTGGTACGCCTCCAGCGGCTGGTGGAACGACATCGTCCAGAGCCCGGTCAACGTGATGTGCGACCCGATCGAGCGCAAGCCGGAAATGCGCTGGCTGGAGAGAATCGGCGTCAAAGGCGTCAAGGTGGACTTCTTCGGCGGTGACAAGCAGGAGACGATGCGCCTGTACGAAGCGATCCTCAGCGACGCCGACGACCACGGCCTGATGTGCATCTTCCACGGCGCCACCCTGCCCCGCGGCTGGGAGCGCATGTACCCCAACTACGTGGGCAGCGAGGCCGTGCTGGCCTCCGAGAACATGGTCTTCGGGCAATACCAGTGCGACATCGAGTCGCAGAATGCCGCCCTGCACCCCTTCCTGCGCAACACCGTGGGCAGCATGGAGTTCGGCGGCGTGTTCCTCAACAAGCGGCTGACCCGGGCCAACGGGGCCCCGGGGCGCGGCGGGCGCGTGTTCGGCACGCAGCGCCGGACCACGGATGCGGCCGAGCTGGCCGTCGCGGTGCTCTACCAGAACGCCATCCAGAATTTCGCCATCACGCCGAACAACCTCACGGACGCCCCGGCGGCCGCGATTGATTTCCTGCGGGAAGTGCCGACAACCTGGGACGAGACGCGCCTGATCGACGGCTATCCCGGACGCAACATCGTGCTGGCCCGCCGGCAGGGAGCCACCTGGTATGTGGCCGCAATCAATGCGGACGAGGAGCCGCTGAAGCTGGACGTCAAGGCCATCGAGGCCCGCCTGGGCGGCAGCGCCACCGTCCTGAGCACCGGCAAGGACGGCCTGCAGCGCGGGCCGGCGCCGAAAAAACCGCTCAGCATCCCGAAGGATGACGGAGCGGTGCTGATTGTCCGGTAGGAGATTCCAGGTTTTTATTGCTATCTTTGCTGCGGCAAAGCGGGTGTGTTGTAATTGGTAGCCAAGCGGGACTTAGGATCCCGTGCCGCAAGGCGTAAGGGTTCGAGCCCCTTCACCCGCACACAAAAACCTTTTTTCTCTCCCGTCAGAAACGGTAAGTCAGTTTCTTGAGGTCCTTGTCGGCGGAGCTGCCGCCATAGAGGATCTCGTATTCGCCGTGCACGGGAACCATGTCCTGCGCGGACTCGCTCCACCAGGTAAAGACCTCGTCGTCAAGCGGGATGCGCACGGTGGACGTGGCGCCGGCCGGGACCGTCACGCGGCGGAACGCGCGCAGCGTCTTGTCGGGCCCGCCGGCATCGCCGCTCTTGTGGATGTAGACCTGGACGACCTCGGTGCCGCCGCGCTTGCCCGCATTCTTGAGCTTGAACTCCAGGACACCGCCACGGACTTTGCCGCCGCTGTATCGGAAGTCGGTGTAGCTGAGGCCGTAGCCGAACGGGAAGAGGGGCTCCCCGCGGAAGTAGCGGTAGGTGTGGCCTTCCATATTGTAGTCCTCCACCTCGGGTAGCTGGGCCACGTTGCGGTAGAAGGTGACGGGCAGCTTGCCGGACGGGTTGAACTCGCCGTAGAGGGCCTCCACGATGGCCGTGCCGCCCTCCTGGCCGGGATACCAGGCCTGCAGGATGGCGTCGCAGCTCTCCGTCTCGGGCACGAGCCCGACGGCGCAGCCGGAGAAGTTCACCAGGATGACCTTCTTGCCGGCGTCGTGCAGGGCCTTCAGCAGGCGCCGCTGGACGGCGGGCAGTTCGATGTCGGTGCGGTCGCCGCCGGAGAAGCCCGGCAGCTGCACCGGCATCTCCTCGCCCTCGAGGCGCGGCGAGATGCCGCCCGCGAAGACGACCACGTCGATTCCTTCCAGGCGCCTGAGCACGTCCGCCTCGTCCAGCTCCGGCAGGAAGCTGTCGTGCAGGAGTTTCGTGCGTCGGGCATAGGCCTTGACGTCGTTGATGTTGATCGCATACTGTTTGGCCACCTCCTCGAGCTCCTCGGGCGAGAGCTGCATCAGCTGGGCCATCCGGTTGTCGGGGTCGTTCTCTGGCATGAATTCAGCGCCGATGATGCCGCAGCCGCGGAAGTTCACGATCTGCGGATCGCGGGCCTTGAAGGCGTCCAGCAGGGTCACGGTGGACTTCGGGACGGGGTTGTAGTTGCCCCACATCATCTCGGCATCGTCGGCATTCGGGCCGATCAGGGCCACTCTCGCTCCGGGTTTGAGCGGGAGCACGCCCTTGTTCTGCAGCAGCACCAGCGACTCGCGGGCCATTTTCAGGGACAGGGCGCGGTGCTCCGGACCCTCCACGATGGCGGGATCCAGGTCGTCCCAGGGGGAGCTGCCGTCCATCTCGCCGAGGCGGAAGCGCTCGGTCAGGATGCGCATCAGGTTGCGGTCCAGGTCCTTGACATCCAGCAGGCCCTGTTCCACCGCTGCGGGAATGTTGACAAAGGTGCTGCCGCACTCCACGTCCAGGCCGTTGCGCACGGCCATCGCCGCCGCTTTGACGGGGCTGTCCGTGAAGCCGTGGCGTCCGGGTTCGAAAAAGTCGGGAATGGCCCAGCAGTCGGAGACCACCATGCCCTGGTAGCCCCACTCCTTGCGGAGAATCTCGTCCACGAGGTAGGAAGAAGCCGCGCAGGGCTCCCCGCGGAAGCGGTTGTAGGCCGTCATGATCTCCTGCACGTGCGCCTTGGTCACCAGGTTCTTGAAGGCCGGGAGGTAGGTCTCGCGCAGGTCGCGCTCGGAGATCTGCGCATCAAAGCGGTGCCGGTTGGACTCCAGGCCGGAGTGGACGGCATAGTGCTTGGCGCAGGCGTGCGTCTTGCGCACCGGGGAGTCTTCCGGGCCCTGCAGGCCGCGCACCACGGCCATGCCCAGACGGCCGGTCAGGAAGGGATCCTCGCCGTAGGTCTCCATGCCGCGTCCCCAGCGGGGATCGCGGAAAATGTTGATGTTCGGCGTCCAGAAAGTCAGGCCCTGATACACCCGGACGTCGTCTTTCGTCTCGAGGTACTTGACACGGGCCTCGTCGCTGGCGGCGGTGAAGACCTCCTCGACCAGCGCTTCGTCGAAGCTCGAAGCCATGCCGATGGGCTGCGGGAATACGGTCGCGCTGCCGTTGCGGGCGATGCCGTGCAGCGCCTCGCTCCACCAGTTGTACTGCTTGATGCCCAGGCGCGGGATGGCCGGGCTGGCGTGCATGGTCAGCGACGCCTTCTCCTCCAGCGTGAGGCGGCCCAGCAGGTCCGCAGCGCGTGTCTCGGCCGGAAGGTTCCTGTCCTGATATGGATACGGCTGCGCAAAAGCGCACAGGGCCCAGAAGGCGCCCAGGGCTGTCGCAAGGGGAATTTTGTGTCTGTGGCTCATAAGGAAATGTTTCATCGATTTTCACAAATATACAAAAAACAATCAAACTTCCCAGCCCTCGCTCCGCGCCCCGGCGGCGCTCAGTTCACCCGGATCTTCTGCCCGACGCGGATCTTGTCAGGATTGATTCCGGGATTGAGTTTCTTGATGGTATTCAAGGACTTGCCCTGCTTGCTCGCAATAGTGCTGAGGCTGTCGCCGGACTTGACGGTGTAGTAGCGGATGGCGGCGCGCTCGGCGGCCAGGCGCCGCTCCTCTTCGAGGATCTTCTCGTCGCCGCCGTAGACGTCGTCTTCCTCGTCAAGCGACTCCGGGGTATAGCGCGAGTGTGCATCCAGATAGCTGCGCCGCAGCACGAAGACGTTCCCGCGCAGCTCGCCACTCTCATAGTCGGCAATCCACTCCGGATCGAAGGCGAAGCCCTGCCAGCGGGTCTCGAAGTGCAGGTGCGGCCCCGTGGAACGGCCGGTGGAGCCGCCCAGGCCGATCTCGTCGCCGGCCCGCACCCAGTCCCCCACTTCGACCTTGCGCTTCGACAGGTGCCCGTAGTAGGTCTCCAGGCCGTTTTCGTGCCGGATGATGACGAGGTTGCCATAGCCCTTGGTGTAGGTGGACGCGCGCAC
>CAJOMY010000083.1:0-4435 GCA_905235775.1 uncultured Bacteroidales bacterium
GGGGCCTCTTCCTGGGCCTCGCGCTCGCGGTTGAGGGCGTCGAAGGCGGCGTAGGGCATCAGGATCTCGCCCCGGATCTCGAACTCCGGCGGGTAGTCCCCGTGGAGCTGCTGCGGGATGTCCGCGATGCGGCGGACGTTGTCCGTCACGTCATCGCCCTGGATGCCGTCGCCGCGGGTGAGTGCCTGCACCAGTTTGCCGTCGCGGTAGCTCAGGCAGATGGCCGTGCCGTCGAACTTGAGCTCGCAGCTGTAGCTGAAGCGGACGCCTTCGAGCGTCTTCTCGGCGCGGGCGACGAACTCTTCGATCTCTCCGATGGAATAGGTGTTGCCGAGGGACAGCATCGGGTAGCGGTGCGGCCGCTGGACGAAGCCCTGGCGCACGCCGCTCTCGGCATTGGCGCCCAGGGGCGCGTCCAGGTCGGAGCCGACCCGGCGGGTGGGGGAGTCGGGGCTGTCGAACTGCGGGAACTCGGCCTCCAGTCGCTCCAGCTCATGCATCAACTGGTCGAACTCGTAGTCCGATATCGTCGGCGCGTTGTCCACGTAATAACGCCGGCTGTTCTCCCGGAGGATCTCCCGGAGTTCGTCTATCCGTATTTTTGCAGCCTGTTCTTGCATATCAGCATTGTCGTGCGCCAGTGCTCGCGCGCACATACAAACCACAAAAATACGGAATTCCTGCAGTAAATGCAAGCCGCCGGGCCCTGGGTCTGTCTCATCCCGGGGGGCGTACGGCCGAATCGCCTGCTGCCCAGCGTCTGAAAGGGGAGGCCGGGAGCGGAAAAGGGCCCCAGCGCTCCCGGCGAATGTTTTTTTCGTATTCCGGGAGCAAAATGGGGTGTTTCTGCTCCCGGGATGTCAGATCCTCATATCGGGCACCTTGCAGGTAGGAAATGTCGGGGTGGAAAAAGAAGCGGTTCCCCCTCTATGGGGCGTTGTACCTATCGCAGCATCCGCTGCGATAGGTACTGCTCGAAGGCGGCACGATAAGCATCGGAGACGTGGATGAGGGCGCCGCCGATGGAGATGTCGTAGGAACCGCCGATGGACTCGATCTTGTCGAGGGCGATGATGTAGGAGCGGTGCACGCGCATGAAAATGCTTTCCGGAAGGAGTTCCTCGACCGCCTTCATCGTGATGTGCGTGACGAGGGGATGCTTCTCCGAGCAGAGGTACAGCAGGACGTAATCCTTCATGCCCTCGACATAGCGGATGTCGGAGAATGCCACCTTGTGCAGCTGCCCTTCGGACTTGACGAAAATGGAATCCTGCTGTGCGCTGGCGCTTCCCTGGGGCGCATCGGAGCCTGCCTCCGCGCTCTCCAGCAGGCTGAACCACTGCCGCGCCTTCTCCGCAGCCTCCAGGAATTTCTGGTAACGGATGGGCTTGAGCAGAAAGTCCAGCGCCGACACCTCGTAGCTGTCGAAGGCATAGTCCTTGAAGGCGGTCGTGAAGATGACGCGGGTCCCGTCCGGGACCATGCGCGACAGCTCCATGCCGTTCAGGTCCGGCATCTGGATGTCCAGGAAGACCAGCTGCGGTCTCCGGGAGCGAATGGCCTCCAGGGCGGCCACGGGGTCCGTGAAAGACGCTTCCAGCGACAGGAAAGAAGTTTTCGAGATATAGTTCTCCAACAGGCTGACGGCCAGCGGTTCGTCATCGACGACAATGCAGTTCAATGCGTTCATCCCAGCAGGTTTTTCAGTACGATGCGGACGGAATAGACCCCGTCCTTTTCGCTGTGTTCATATACATAGGCGTCCGGGTAGATCAGTTCCAGACGGCGCTTGAGGTTCTCCACGCCGATCCCGGATCCGATATGATCCTCGCCCGTCTTCTCAAAAAGGGAATTCTCGCAGCGGAATTCCAGATCGCGGCCGGACGGCTGCAGGGATACGTACACAAAGGATTTCATCCGGGCGTTGACGCCGTGCTTGAAGGCATTTTCGATCGGGGAGATGAACAGCAGCGGCGCGATCTTCACCTCGCCGGCAGGCAAGTCCCAGGAAGTCCGGATATCAGTCAACTCGTTGCAGCGGAGCTGCATCAGGTGGATATAATTGTTCATGAAGGCCACTTCGCCCGCGAGCGGAACTTTGTCGGCTTCCGTATCATAGAGGGCATAGCGCAGCGTGTCGCTGAGCTCGCCGATGCTCTCCTGCGCCTTGTCGGGGTCGATTTGCGTCAGGGAGGAGATGTTGTTGAGCGTATTGAAGAGGAAATGCGGGTTGAGCTGGTGCTTGAGCCAGGTCAGTTCGGCTTCAGAGGCCTTGCGCTTCTCCTCCTGGAGCTGGAACTGGATGTCGTTGGACCGGATGATGGAGCGTACGCCGATAGCCAGGAAGATGAACACCAGCTGGAAGAAGGCGGCGGTGATGAGGGTCGGAATCCGAAAAGCGAGGATGTCGCGCCGCTGCAGATGTTCGCGTATCGGTTCGGGGATCTCGCCGCGGGGGAAAAGGTTCGGCGCGTTGAGCAGCGCCAGCAGCAACACGTTCACCACGATGAACCAGACCACCTGCTTGCGGAACAGGAGCCTGGGGACCAGTACGAAATAGTTGATCAGGTACACCAGGCTGATCGGGAGAAGCATGTAGAAAGTGGGCCAGAAGTTCATGGCGAAGCGGTTGCTGTCGCCGGAGATCAACCAGGTCGCCGCTGCGGGCAACAACATCGCGACGGCCCAGATCAGGACCTGCGCGATGTTGAGGATGAGACGGTTGTTTTTTCGGTTCATCTCAAGTTGCTTTGGTACTACAAATATAGTAATTAATCCGTTACATCATACCACCGCCCATCATGGTGCTGCCCAGGCTCTCGGTCGTACTCTCGGCTTTCATCACATCGTCGTTCTTGATGGTGGTGCGGGCGCTCTTGACGCGGGTGCCGCCCTGCTTGCCGAAGCTCCAGCTGATGCTGAAGTTGAGCTGCTGCATCGGGATCACGTTCACACTCACGGAGCGGAAGTCCTTGCCTTCGGTCACGCTGCGCATCTCCATGCCCCTGCCGCCGGTGAGCGGGAGCGTGTAGTTGATGCTGATGCCGAGGCGGTCATCCAGGAAGCTCTTGGTCAGGCCGACCATCGCCATGCTCATGCCGGAGTTCCAGCCCTGCAGGGTGTAGTTCTTGCCCATCGCCATCACGTTGGCGCTCAAGCTGAAATCGAGCGGCAGGGCCTGCTGGAAGCCGAGCATCGCATTGTAGCCCAGACCGCTGTTGGCCTGTCCGAGGACCTCGCTGCGCAGATCGGTATAGTTCACCCCGCCGTTCAGGAAGATGCGGGTGGTCGGGCTGGCGTTCCAGTTGATAAAGGCGTTCAGGCCGGTCACGCTGCTGCGGACGATGTTGCCGTAGGTCGTATTGAGAAGATTGTCCGCGTCATAGAAGCTGTAGGAGGAGATTCCGTTAGCAACCAGCTGCTCGCGCAGGGTCAGGTTCACGATCCACTTCGGGCTGTAGAGGTTGTAGACCAGGCTGATGTTGTGGCCGCGCTCGACTTCGAGGTCGCTGTTGCCGTAGCTGCGGGCGGTCGGGTCGGAAATGTCCACGTAGGGGTTGAGGTAGCTGATGCCCGGGCGGCTGATGCGCATGTTGTAGGACAGGCCGATGTTCTGCGTCTGGCTGAGGTTGAACTGGAGGCTGGCGGTCGGGACGAGGCTGCCGTAGCGGGTGCTGAAATTGTTGCCCTGGCCGGCGGCGTAGGTCACATTTTGCCAGGTGTACTCGTAGCGGACGCCGCCGAGCAGGCTGACGGGACCGAGCGTGGCTTTGTATTCGGTGTAGAGCGCGCCGATGCGGTTGTAGAAGTTGTAATCGAGGCTGGTGGCAGGGCTGTAGACCCATTCGGCGCCGTTCCAGAGGTAGGCCTGCTGGTTGGAACTGTTGTGGCGGCTGATGAATTTGGCGCCGGCGCTCAGGTTGCCGCAGACGCCCAGGGGCGTGGTGAAATCCGCCTGGAAGGTGTGGTCGGTGGAGCCCTGCCTGCCGTTCGTCTTGCGGTTGGTCAGGTCGAGGCCGGTGAGCAGGCCCGTTGTGAAGCTGTTCTCGCTGAGCGTGTTGACCGGAGTGCCGGAATATTGGTAGGAAATCACGAGGCTGCGGCCGGGATTGTCGCTCCAGAGGTGCTGGTAGTCCACGCCGGCAGTGATGGCATTGGAGCTCATCTTCGTCAGGGAGTTGCCGTCGTAGCTGAATCCGGTGCCCTGCAGGCCGCCCGTCATCGCGGTGGAGGTGATGCCGTCCAGGGTGGTGCCGAAATGCATCAGGCCGGCGGTCACGGAGATGAGGTTCTGCGCGTCGATCTCGTAGCTGGCGCTCAGGTTGCCCATGACCATGGGCATCTTCATCGCGGACTCGCTGTGCGTGGTGGTCGTGCCGCCCGGGCCGCCGAGCAGCTCACGGGTCACGTCGGTCGTGGTGCCGGGCATTCCCAT
>CAJOMY010000083.1:4440-12241 GCA_905235775.1 uncultured Bacteroidales bacterium
CGTTGCCGTTCAGGCTCCAGGTGAACTTGCCGGCCTGCCGGGTCAGGTAGAGACCGCCGCCGCCCCCGCGGGTGCTGCCCATCGCGCGGACCGAGCCGTAGAAGGCGTCCGAGAGGCTCTCTCCGCCGGTGGCCTCGCGGTTGGTCACGAGGTTGAGCACGCCGCCCACGCCCTCGGCGTCATACTTCACGCCCGGGTTGGTGATCACCTGGATGTCCTTGACGTAGCTCGCGGGCATCATCTTGAAGATCTGGGAGGGATTGCCGGAGAACATCTGGCTGGGCTTGCCGTCCACCGTGACCTGGAAGCTGGAGGAGCCGTTGACGGTGATGTTGTCCTGGCCGTCCACGGTGACCATCGGGACTTTGCGGAGCATGTCCAGGACCGTGGCGGTCTTGGAGTCCACATCGTCGGCGACGTTGTAGGTCATGCGGTCCACGTCCATTTTCACGAGCGGACGCTGTGCGGTCACGGACGCCTCCGCGAGGGCTTCGACGTCATCTTCGATGAGGATGTCGCCGAGATCCAGGCTGGACTGGCCGTCGAGCGTGAAGGGAATCACACGGTCCCGGCGGCCGATGCCGGAGAAGAAGAGCGTATAAGCGCCCTTGCCGGTCAGGACCTGGGAGAAGAAACCGTCCACGTCCGTCGTGGTATAGGCAACGGGGGTGGTGGTGTCGTCCCCGCTGAAGAACTGCAGGACAGCCGCCGGCTCGCCCTGGCGGGTGAGGGCGTCGAGGATCTCGCCGGTGACGGTGGTGCGCTGTGCGGAAAGGGTCGCGCCGAATGCGGCCGCGAGGATCAGGGTGGTGAGGATTCGTTTCATATCGCGTTGTTTTTTATTTGTTTTCTGCTGCAAAATTACCCCGCGTAATCCCCTGAATCCATGAACTTTCGACAAACGCCCCTTTCCCTTCGACGAAAAATCGGCCCTATCGACGAAAGGCCGTCCGCCTTCGACGAACGGCCTTGGGGAAGCGGTTGCCGGGAGCGTTGGAGGCCTTCTCCGCTCTTCTGAAAAATGGTTTCGCACAGGCTTTCCGTTATGCAGGATCATTTCCCGCTCAGTATCATTTATGCCGGCAGCAACTATGCATTCGTGCACGGCGAAATAACGCGCTACGTGCTCTGTGGTACAATCTTTGATTATGCACAGGGCGTATGCTGAAACCTGTACTCGTTTTCTTGCTGCTGTGTGCCGGCGGTGTTTTTTCGCTGCGGGCGCAGGACTATGCCGCGACCCCGGTGGACGGCCCGGCTGTCAAGGCGGACTCGCTCGGCCGGAAACCGGATTTCTCTCCGTGGTTGGGTTATGGCATTTATTCGCGGATCGGGATGCCCGGCCGCCTCGCGCCGCCCGGCTTCGAGACCCGGGAGCAGCGCGCTGCCCGCGTCAATGCGGTCGTTGGCGCCAGCCATCAATCCCTATTCCCCGGACAGTTTCCCGCAGACGGTCCGCAGCGAGTACGACTTCGCCACCGGAACCTACAAGATGGTCGCCCGCCCGTGGAGCGAGGTCCAGGCGGATCTGTCGAAGCGTATTTCCGGGGGTACATTCCGGACCGACCCCGTTCCGCGTGTCTACCTGACGCCGGCGGAGCGTGCGCTCGCGTGGTAGCGTCAGTCAGCCAGTCCGTTATCTGCGGCGGCCTCAAGGTCATGCTGATTCCCACCTTCTATGGTTTTTTTTGTATATTTATACACTTTATTCAACAGTTGATACCTTATGAGAAGATTGGTCTTTGCGCTTCTTGCGGGCCTGCTGCTGTGCGCCGGCTCTGCGCGCGCCCAGGTGGTCGTGATGGATTACGACATGTTCCAGAGCAACCGCAATGTCAAGGTGAAACTGGCCGTGAAAGACGCCCGGAGCGAGGAGCCGCTGCCCTTCGCGACGGTCTACCTGAACCCGCAGGGCGACACGACCATCACCCATTTCGCCTTGTCCGACCCGGAGGGCAAGGTGGAAATGCAGGACGTGCCCGTGGGCCGCTACCGGTTGAACGTCGAACTGATCGGCTACACGCCCTTTGCCAAGGACTACAATTTCCGCAACTATTATGAGGAAGATCTGGGCGTGATCAAGCTGGAGGAGAATCCGGAGATCATCGACGCAGCCACGATCACGACGGTGGGCAACGCCATCGAGGTCAAGCAGGACACGCTGATCTACAACGCCGCCGCCTTCCACGTCGGCGACAATGCGATGCTGGAAGACCTGATCCGGAAGATGCCGGGCATGGAGGTTGGCGACGACGGCACGGTCAAGGTCAACGGCAAGGCGGTGGACAAGATCACCGTGGGCGGCAAGACTTTCTTCTTCAACGATCCGTCGGCCGCCCTGAAGAGCATGCCGGCCAAGATCGTGGACAAGATCAAGGTGGTGGACCAGGAGAACAAGGAAGCCGCTTTCTCGGGCATCGCTTCCCAGGAGAACCGGGAGACGGTGATGGACTTGCAGCTCAAGGAGGAATACAAGCAGGGCTGGTTCGGCAACGCCAAGCTCTCCGGCGGCTGGCGCCCGGGCGGCAGCGACGACGGACTGGGCGACGACCGCCACGCCCTGTGGGGCGGCAACCTGATGGTCAGCGGCTACAACGAGCAGGACCAGCTGACCCTGCTCGCCAACGGGCAGAATGCCCCTGAGCCCGGCTCCAGCAGCGTCATTTTCGTCAGTTCCGAGGATGATCTCGAGGGACTGGACGCCATGTCCCTGTTCGGCAGCCTGAAGACCTCGGCGATGGCCGGGGCCAACCTCAATTCCGACCGCATCCGGGGGATGGAATCCACGGCCAGCGTCAGCTATAATTTCTCCGACCAGGTTTCCGGGACACGCAGTTCCCGCCAGTCCACGCTGGTAGGGGAGAACCCCCTGTACACCGATGGCCTGACAAGCGGCACCAGCCGCACCAACCGGGTCAACGTCAATTTCGAGCTGAACAAGAAGGATCCCGGGAAATTCAATTTCAATTTCTCGCCCCGCTTCCGGTTCAACAGCGGCACTTCGGCCTCCCGCAGGCAGTCCGCCACGAAGGACGCCCTCGGCGCGGAGGTCAACGGCACCGATGCCGCCCAGTCCGCCAGTTCGCGCGCATTCCAGGCCAGCGGCCGCCTCTCCGGCGGATGGAAGGACTTCGGCCGGGAGCGGCGCAGCCTGACCCTCACTTTCAACTACAACTTCAACCATAGTCTCGGCGAGAGCCGGGAGAACTCCCGCACCTGGTACGGCCCGACCGTCACACCGCGGGACCTGCGTTATGACAATAACGCCGGCGGCAATGTGCTCAACGGGAGCCTCTCCTACCTGGAGCCCTTCGGGGAGCACTGGGGCCTGGCGGCCATTGCCTCCACGCGCTGGCAGCGGCGCAGCAGTGACAAGGCGGCCTTCAACGCCGACGGTTCCGCCAACGATTACTATACTTCGTGGTCCCGCAATGACTATCTCCAACTGAATCAGCGCCTCCAGATGCAGTACACGAAGGACGGAAACCAGTTCTACTTCGGCCTGACGCACGACCAGACCCGGAACGAAATCCGTTCCCGCTCGCTGGGCCGGGACACCGAGACGGGAATCGGCGAGTGGTTGCACAACTGGGCGCCGTTCCTGAACTTCCGCTACAACGGCAAGGAGGGCCACAGCCTCAATGTCACCTACCAGGGGAGTTCCACCCAGCCGTCGGGCGTCCAGATTACGCCGGTGCCGGACATCTCCAATCCGCTGGAGATATCCACGGGCAACTACTACCTGCGTCCGAGTTTCCGGCACACGGGATATTTGTCCTGGAGCTACAACAACCGGAAAACGTTCTCGTTCCTCAGCGTGTACCTGTACGGAACGCTGAACCAGCGCGGGATCGTGTCCGCCTCCTGGTTCGATGCGGACGGCGTCCGGTACTTCGTGCCCGTCAACACCCGCAGGCCTTCCTCCTCGGTCACCGGTTCCGTCAGCTGGCGCCGGCCGATCGGTGCCAGGAAGCGGCTGACCCTCGGCGTAAACCTGAACGGACAGCTGTCTTCGGGCATCCATTACCAGGCGACCTCCCGGCGGAGCGGCATGAATCTGGCCGCCTTCGACTACCAGGCCTTCATGGCGGATTTCTGGGGAGATGCGGACGGCTCCCGCTTCTACAGCGGGCAGAGCGGCTTCGCCGAGAGCCGGGCGGTCCGGTACGACATCAACGCCTCGGTACGGCTGACCTACCGGCTGGACCGCTTCTCGGCCGAATACTATGTCTCTGCGGACAACGAGCGGAGCCGCTACAGCCTCGATCCTTCCGCAAATACGGATTATTGGCATTTTGTCCACAACCTGGACCTGCTCTATGAGACCCTGCACGGCTGGGAGTTCAAGACGGATGTGTATTTTTACCATTATCGGGGATATCCCGCCGGCTACAACGACCCTTACTGCCTCTGGAACCTGGCCGTCAGCAAGAACATCAAGGCCTTCACGCTGAGCCTGGGCGTGTCGGACCTGCTGAACCAGCAGCGCATGCAACAGCGCAGCGTCAGTGCGGAGTACATCGAAGACAGCCGCACGATCGTGATGGGCCGCTACGCGATGTTCTCTGTCAAGTGGAATTTCGGCAAGATGAATCCTGCCAAGAACGGCCGCGTGCAGAACGCGATGTATAATATGCTGTAACAGACGGTTTGCATTTCCGACGGGAAATGTGTAAATTCGCAAGATTTTTCGAAGAAATCTCAAACAGTTAGTATACGATCCAAATGAAAGATTCCATCATCATCCTCTGCGGTGGCGGCCCGGCTCCGGGCATGAACACCGTCGTCTGCTCCGTGGCCAAGACCTTCCTTGGCGGCGGTTACCGTGTCATCGGCCTCCATGGCGGCTACAGCGGCCTTTTCAGCCAGAACCCGCGCATCGAAGACCTCGATTTCTTCAAGGCTGACGCCTACTTCAACCGCGGCGGCTCCTATCTCCAGATGAGCCGCTTCAAGCCCACGGACAAGGATTTTGAAGAAAACTTCAACCTCTCGCTTTTCACGGACAACAACATCAAGCTCCTCGTGACCGTCGGCGGCGACGACACCGCCTCCACCGCCAACCGCATCGCGAAGTTCCTGGCTGCCAAGAAATACCCCATCGCCAACATCCACGTCCCCAAGACGATCGACAACGACCTGCCGCTGCCCAGCAACGCCCCGACCTTCGGCTTCAATTCCGCCAAGGACGAAGGCGCCCACATCGCCCGCACTGTGTACGAGGATGCCCGCACCTCCGGCAACTGGCTGCTCATCAGCGCCATGGGCCGCAGCGCCGGCCACCTGGCCCTGGGCATCGGCGAAGCCACGCATGCTCCGATGACCATCATCCCGGAGATGTTCAACAAGACCGACATCACCATCGACAAGATCATCAAGCTGACCCTGTCCACCATCATCAAGCGCACCATCCTCGGCATCGGCTACGGCACCGTGGTGGTTGCCGAGGGCGTGTTCCACGACCTGGCCGCCGAGGACATCAAGGCCGCCGGCGTGCACATGACCTACGACGAGCACGGCCACCCCGAGCTCGGCAAGATCTCCAAGGCGGTGCTCTTCAACGAGCTGCTGGAGAAGGAGATGAAGAAGATCGGCCTGAAGGCCAAGACCCGTCCGGTGGAGATCGGCTACGACGTCCGCTGCCAGGATCCGATCGGCTACGACCTGACCTACTGCTCCGAGCTGGCCATGGGCGTGTATGAGCTCTTCCAGAGGGGCGAGACCGGCTGCATGGTCTATGTGGACGCCTTCGGCAACGCCAAGCCGCTCTACCTGCACGACCTGCAGAACGCGGAGGGCAAGATCCCGCCGCGCCGCGTCGAGATCGACGGCGGCATCGCGCAGAACTACTACAACTTCATCTGCCACTACATCACCCCGGCAGACTACGAGGCCGCGAAGAAATATGTCTCCGACCCGGAGGCCTACGACTTCAGGAAGATCCTGAACTGGTAGGAAACCAGCCGTCAAAAAATCCCGCGGACAAGCGTCTGCGGGATTTTTTTGATTTTACAGAGGGGCGGGATCAGTCACCCGTGTTGGCAAGCGTGCCGGAGATGTACTGGTCGTAGGCGGTCATATCCACCAGGCCGTGGCCGGAGAGGTTGAACAGGATGACCTTCTCCTCGCCGGTCTCCTTGCACTTGTTGGCTTCGTTGATGGCTGCGGCGATGGCGTGGCAGGACTCCGGGGCCGGGATGATGCCTTCCGCCTTGGCGAAGAGCTGCCCTGCGGCGAAGGAGTCGAGCTGGCGGATGTCCACCGCCTCCACCAGGCCGTCCTTGACGAGCTGGGAGACGATGGCGCCGGCGCCGTGGTAGCGCAGGCCGCCCGCGTGGATGTTGGCCGGACGGAATTCGTGGCCCAGGGTGAACATCGGGATCAGCGGGGTGTAGCCCGTCTCGTCGCCGAAGTCATAGCGGAACTCGCCCTTGGTGAGCTTCGGGCAGGAAGCCGGCTCGGCCGCGATGAAGCGCGTGTGCTTGCCGTCCTTGAGGTTGTGGCGCATGAAGGGCATCGAGATGCCGCTGAAGTTGGAGCCGCCGCCGAAGCAGCCGATCACGATGTCGGGATATTCCCCGGCCATCGCCATCTGCTTCTCGGCCTCCAGGCCGATGACGGTCTGGTGCAGGCAGACGTGGTTGAGCACGGAGCCGAGCAGGTACTTGCAGTTCGGGGTCATCATCGCGAGTTCCACCGCCTCGGAAATGGCGGTGCCGAGCGAACCCTGGTGGTTCGGGTCGGCGGTGAGGAGGTCCTTGCCCGCGCGGGTGGACATCGACGGGGACGGGGTCACCTGGGCGTCGAAGACCTGCATGATGATGCGGCGGTAGGGCTTCTGCTCATAGCTGATCTTGACCTGGTAGATGGCGCAGTCCAGTCCGAAGAGCTTGGCGGAGTAGGCGAGGGCGGCGCCCCACTGACCGGCGCCGGTCTCGGTCGTGACGTTGGTCACGCCCTGCTGCTTGCAGTAGTAGGCCTGCGGGATGGCGGAGTTGAGCTTGTGCGAGCCCAGCGGGTTCACGCTCTCGTTCTTGAAGTAGATATGGGCGGGGGTGCCCAGCGCCTCCTCGAGGCTGTAAGCCCGCACGAGCGGGGTGCAACGGTAGTAGGCGTACTTCTCGCGCACCTCTTCCGGGATGTCGATCCAGGCATCGGTCCGGTTGACTTCCTGGCGGGAGCACTCTTCGGCGAAGAGCGGATAGAGGTCCTCGGCCGTGATCGGCTCCTTGGTGGCGGGGTTGATCATCGGCATCGGCTTGTTGGTCATATCGGCGACGACATTGTACCATTGAGTCGGGATCTCGCTCTCGGGGAGGATGAATCTTTTCTGTTTCATTTCTGTGAGATAAAAGGTTTATAAATAATTGGTTATGTAATTCTCCACTGCTTCGACAGCTTCTTCCCGGGTGGCCCAGCTGGTGCAGAAGCGCACGGCGGTGCGCCCCTCGTCCACGCGCTGCCAGCACTCGAAGCCGAACTCCGCTGCCATCTTCTCCACGCATTCGTCCGGCAGGACGGGGAAGACCTGATTGGTGGTGTTCTCCACGAGGAAGGGGACGCCCTTGCGGGTGAAGGCGGCCCGGATGCGGTCGGCCAGGCGGTCTGCGCGGCGGGCCAGCCGGAAGTAGAGCCCCTCGTTCATCAGCGTCTCGAACTGGATGCCGAGCAGGCGGCCCTTGGCGAGCATGCCGCCGTTCTGCTTGATGGCGTAGCGGAAATCCTCCGCGAGCTCCGGCCGGGCGAAGACGACGGCCTCGCCGAACAGGGCGCCCTGCTTGGTGCCGCCGATGTAGAACAC
>CAJOMY010000084.1 GCA_905235775.1 uncultured Bacteroidales bacterium
GCAAGTCTCGCAGACCACATTGACCGACGGGAGGAAGTTCATCTCGATTACCTTGATGCCGACTCCGTTGCACGCCTCGCAGCGGCCTCCGGGTACGTTGAACGAGAATCGGCCGGCCTTGAAGCCGCGCACCTTGGCGTCGGGCGTGTCTTCGAAGAGGGCGCGGATGTCGTTGAAGACACCGGTGAAAGTGGCCGGGTTGGACCTCGGCGTGCGTCCGATGGGGCTCTGGTCGATTTCAATGACCTTGTCGATATTCTCCAGGCCCTCGACGGAACCGTACGGGAGCGGCTTTTCCTTGAAGTGGTAGAACCTGCCCTTGAGGATGGGCATCAGGGTCTCGTTGATGAGCGAGGACTTGCCGCTGCCGCTCACGCCGCTGATGCCGATCAGCCGCCCGAGCGGGAAATCCACGTCGATGCCCTTGAGGTTGTTGCCCCGGGCGCCGCGCAGGGTCAGGGTGAGACCGTTGCCCCGCCGGCGGGCAGGCGGGACGCCGAGCGGGTTCACGACCGGGCGGGCGGGACCGTTGTAACAGATGCGGCCGCCGCGGCTGCCGGCGCCCGGACCCACGTCCACGATCCAGTCGGCCGCGCGCATCGTCTCCTCGTCATGCTCCACGACAATGACCGTATTGCCCTCGTCGCGGAGTTTCTTCAGCGAAGCGAGCAACTTGCGGTTGTCCCGCTGGTGCAGGCCGATGCTGGGCTCGTCGAGGATATAGATGACATTGACCAGCCTGGACCCGATCTGGGTGGCCAGGCGGATGCGCTGGCCCTCGCCACCGGAGAGCGACGCCGTCGGGCGGTCGAGGCTGAGGTAGTCCAGGCCGACGTCCAGCAGGAACTGGACGCGGTCGGTGAGTTCCTTGAGTATGTCACGCGCAATGGCGTTCTCCCGCTTGCCCATCCTGCCGGGCAGTGCGCGCAGCCAGACGGCAAGGTCCTTGATCTCCATTGCACTGACCTCCGCGATGTCCTTCCCGTCGATGCGGAAACACTGGATGTGCGGGCCCAGGCGGGTGCCGTGGCAGACCGGACAGACGACCTTGTCCTCGACGTCTCCCGTCACGCCTTCCCAGCCCACCATCTCCGCGCTGGCGCCGTCGCCGATGCGGTAGAACTCGTCGGAGCCGTACACGAGCAGCGTCACGGCCTCGTCGGGCAGGGCGGCGATGGGCTCGTAGAGCGAGAAATTGTGTTTGCGCGCGACGGCGCGCACCAGTTCGAACTTGCGCCCGTCGCGGAGGCGTCCCAGCGGGGCGATGCCGCCGTCGGCAACGGACTTGCCGGTGTCCGGGATGATGGTGTCCATGCTCACGTCCGGCACGGTGCCGAGACCCTTGCAGTGCGGGCAATACCCTTCCGGGGAATTGAAGGAGAAAGTATGGGGTGCCGGCTCCTGCAGGGAGATGCCGTTCTCGGGGTCCACCAGGTGTTTGGAATAATGGTGCAGCGCGCCCGTCTCCACGGCGAGCGAGCCCTTGCCCAGGCCGAGCGCGGAAGCGACGGAGGCGCGCACGCGCACTTCGTCTCCCTCGCCGGGCTTGAGCTTGTCCACCACCAGTTCGATGAAGTGACCCTTGTAGCGGTCCACGGCCTCGACCTCGTTCAGCTCGCAGATCTCGCCGTCGATGCGGACCTGCAGGTACCCTTTTTTGCGCAGCGAGTCGAAGAGTTCGCGATAATGTCCCTTGCGGCCACGCACCAGCGGCGCGAGCAGCAGGCACTTGCGGCCCCGGAACTCGTGCAGGATCAAGTCCACGATCTGCGCGTCGGTGTACCGGACCATCTCCTTGCCCGTCACGGGCGAATAGGCCGTGGAGGCGCGGGCGAAGAGCAGGCGCAGGAAGTCCGAGATCTCCGTGATGGTGCCGACGGTGGAGCGGGGATTGCTGCCCGTGGTCTTCTGCTCGATGGCGATGATCGGGCTGAGTCCGTTCACGCGCTCGACCTCCGGCTTCTCCAGGATGCCCATGAAATGTTTGGCATAGGGCGAGAGTGTGTTCATGTAGCGGCGCTGCCCCTCTGCGTAGAGGGTATCGAACGCGAGGGAGGATTTTCCGCTGCCGCTGATGCCGGTGATTACGATGAATTTCCGGCGCGGCAGATCCACGTCGATGTTCTGGAGATTGTGCGCCCTGGCTCCGTGGATTTCAATCTTGCTCTCTTTATCCATAAGAAGTAGCCAAAGTTACGAATTTTATGGTTAACTTTGTCAAAAATCTATTTGTAGTATGTGGCTTTGGTTGTCCGTCGGTTCCGCACTGCTCCTCGGCGTCTATGATATCGCCAAGAAGCAGGCGCTCGAGCGCAATGATGTCTATTGGATTCTGCTGGGCTCAACGGCCCTGACTACCCTGTTCCTGTCCCCATTCCTGTCGGTGGGTCCTCTTTTCGACCATCTCTCTCTGGTAGTCAAAGCCGTGCTCGTCACGTTGTCCTGGGTGTCCGGTCTCAAGGCCATGGAATGTCTGCCGTTGACGACGGTCAGCACAATCAAGGCTTCCCGGCCGCTGTTCGTGCTCATCTTCTCCATCTTCCTCTTTGGTGAGCGGCTCAACCTCCAGCAGTGGCTGGGAGCTGCCGTCGTGATGCTGGCCCTGTACCTGATCGCCCGTTCTTCCGGACAGGAGACAGACAAGATCACGTCCGCCCGGGGCATCACCTTCATGATCATCTCCGTGCTGGCCGGCGCGGCCAGCGCCCTCTACGACAAGATCATCCTGCAGCAACTGGAGCCGCTGTTCGTCCAGAGCTGGACCAACCTCTACGTCACCGTTCTGCTCGGCCTCCTGTTGCTCGGCCAGTTCCTGGCGAACAGGCAACATTTCAAGGTCTTTGTCTGGGACTGGAGGATTCTGCTGATCGCCGTGCTGATCACGGTGTCCGACGCCCTGTATTTCTACTCTCTCAAGGACCCGGACGCCCTGCTCTCCGTCATTTCGATGATGCGCCGCACATCCGTGATCATCACTTTCCTGGGCGGAGCCCTGCTCCTCAAGGAGGGGCACATCCGCGACAAGGCCCTGGTACTCGCGCTCATGCTGGCGGGCGTAGCCCTGTTGTTGTCCGGCTCCGCTTAACGACCCATATCCATGAAACGTCTCTTCATCCTGATACTTCTCGGCGTCTCCGTGTACGCCGGCGCCCAGTCCCCCCGCTTCAAACTCGGCAAGTGGACCGAGATCCAGACCGCGATCCTCCAGGAGTTGTCCCGTTCCTACGTGGACTCCCTGCCCGTTGACCGTATCGAGCGCCGGGGCATCGACGCGGCGATGCTCGCAGCCCTCGACCCGTACACGGTCTTCATCCCCGAGGAGGAGAATGAGAACCTCCAGATGATGATCCACAAGACCTACGGCGGCATCGGCGCCGTGATCTTCAAGCCCGACGTGCAGGGCAACGTCATCATCAACGAGCCGTACGCCGGCTCTCCGGCCCAGAAGTACGGCCTGGTGTGCGGGGACGAGATCCTGGCCATCGACGGCGAGACCGTCGTCGGCCTCAACTCCCAGCAGTGCAGCGAGAAGATGCGCGGCGAGCCCGGCACGCAGGTGGTCTTCCGTGTGAAGAAACTGCGCAGCGGCGAGACGGTGGACATCACGGTCACGCGCGAGCGCATCAAGCTCGACGATATCGAATTCGCCGGTCTGCTTGAGGGCGGCGTGGGCTACATCTCCCAGAACGGCTTCTCGGACGGAGTCGGCGCCGACTTCCGGCGCCGGGTGGCCGAGTTGAAGCAGCAGGGCATGAAGACGCTGGTGCTGGACCTGCGGGGCAACGGCGGCGGCCTGATGAACGAGGCCGTCGAGATCGTCTCCGCCCTGGTGCCGAAGGGCTCCGTGGTCGTGTCCGCCCAGGGCAGGGAGCCTGGCGCGGACTACACCCTCAAGACCACCAAGGACCCCATCGACACGAAGATCCCGGTCATCGTGCTGGTGGATTCCGGCTCCGCCTCGGCTTCCGAGATCGTGGCGGGCGCGCTGCAGGACATGGACCGCGCCACCATCATGGGCGAACGCACCTACGGCAAGGGCCTCGTGCAGAGCATCCGTTCCCTCCCTTACGGCGGCGAGCTGAAAGTCACGACGGCCAAATACTACACGCCTTCCGGCCGCTGCGTGCAGGCCATCGACTATGCCCGGCGCCGCGAGGACGGCAGTGTGGCCCAGATTCCGGACTCGCTGACCCACGAATTCAAGACCGCTCACGGGCGCATCGTGCGCGACGGCGGCGGCATCACCCCGGACGTCAAACTCGATTTCCGCGAGTACAGCCGACTGACCTATTCGCTGGTCAGCTACGGCATCCTCGAGCAATATGCCCTCGAATTCGTGCGCGGGCACGAAACCATCCCCCCGGTGGAGGATTTCCATCTCTCCGACGCGGACTATGAGGCGTTCATCGAATTCGCCCGGGGCAAGGAGTTCGACTACCGCTCCTCGGCCAAGACCTATTTCGACCGGGCGAAGGAGGAACTCAGGCTCGACGGCCTCGACAAGGCCATGAAGGATGAGCTGGACGCGCTGGAGAAATCGCTGAACATGGAAAAGGAGGACTTCCTGCGGCTCAAGAAGGACGAGATCGTCCCCTTCATCGAGGAGGAGATAGCCGTTCGCTACTACTTCCAGCAGGCCGGCGTACAGATCCGCATCCGCTACGACGACGCCCTTCGGCAGGCCCTCGCCGCCGAGCGGATCAAGCAGTACTGATGGTCCGTCACACCCGGCTCATCATCCTGAATACCACCAAGGTCGGGGAGAGATTCCTCGTCCTGCACGCCCTCAGTCCCGACTGGGGGCGGCGCAGTTTCATCACTTCCGTTCCGCGGGGAGGCGGCATGTCCCTTTTCCAGCCGCTGAGCGTGCTGGATGCGGAAGTCACGGAAAATCCGAAATCCGAACTCTGGCGGGCGCACGCCCTGTCGGCACGCCATTTGCTCGCCGGCATCCGCACCAGCGCCTCCAAGAATGCGATCTCCCTCTTCATGAGCGAGGTCCTGTGGCGGACGGTGCGGGACGGCGTCCGGGAAGACGGGCTTTTCGAGTGGCTGGAGCGCTCCGTCCTCACCCTGGATGCCCTGCAGGGCGACTATGCCAACTATCACCTGCGTTTCCTGCTGGAATTTGCCGCAGCGCTTGGCTTCTCCCCTTCGCCGGAAGACCTGCTGCCTTTTGCCGGCACGCACCTGAAGGAGCTTCAGGCCCTGTTGCAGGCCGACTTCGCCGCCTGCATGCTCATCCCCCTGAACGGCGAAGCCCGCAATGAGATTGCGGAGATCCTCCTCCGCTACATCGGCTACCACGCGGAAACCCGCATCGAAGCGCGCTCGCTGCGGGTCCTGCGGGAGCTGTTCCGCTGATTTTATTTCAGGAAAACGAAGAAGACCGCCAGGATCAGGCAGACGAAGGCGGCCAGGTGGTTCCATTGGAAGGACTGCCCTTGGAAGAGGAAGTGGACGATGAGGGTGAAGATGGTCAGGGAGATGACCTCCTGGATGACCTTGAGCTGCATCAGGTTGAAGGGACCGCCGTTGCCCGCGAAGCCGATGCGGTTGGCCGGGACGGTGAGGCAATACTCGAAAAAGGCGATGCCCCAGGAAAACAGGATGATGAGGATCAGCGGCCAGCCGGTCGAAATCTTCATTTCCTGGAGCTTGAGGTGCCCGTACCACGCGAAGGTCATGAAGACGTTCGAGCAGATCAGCATCAAGATGGTCCAAAATCCTTGCATAACGGCGCTTGACTGAAAAAGCGCGCAAAGATAGCAATTATTACTTTACGGTGAATACGGAAACGCGACGCGCGCCCTGCCCGTCGATCAGGGTGAGCCGGTGCTCGCCCGGGGCAGGGTCCACGCGCAGCTCGTGCTCGCCGGTCGTCTCCCCGATGAACGCGTCGTCAATGTGCCAATAGAGCGTGGCGCCGGGGTCGGCATGGGCGGCGCGGAAAACCGCGCCGTTCTGCGTGCCGGACAGGCCGCGCGTCAGCACGAGGGTGATCCCCGGCTGGGGATAGATGATCTCGATGGGATCCTGCGCGGACGACGATGCGTCAAAGAGGGGGTGTTTCGGAGGCAGGGGCCTGTATTCCAGGTGTTTGCGCATGTAATACCATTCCTGCGCCGGCGGCAGCACGAAGCGCACTTCCGTGCGCATCTGCTCCGGCGGACAGCAGGAGGAGTTGACCTGGTAGCGCCCTTCGGCGTCCAGATGGACCAACCGGTGGTAGCGGCACATGTCGGGCTGTTCCCCGATGTCCGGGACCCAGACGGTGTCGCGCTGCGGACAGAGGTCGCTGACCGGGAATCCGCTTTCGTGGCAGACCTCGACCTGCGTCATCCCGTCGGTCGGCCGGGAGAACCAGCCGGCGCCGGGCAGGGAAGAGAACACGTCGAACATGACCGGAGAGGCGTAAGATACCCCCGTCACGCCGGCACGGCCTTCGCCGTCGCTGTTGCCCACCCAGACCGCCACGACCCAGTCGCGGGTCACGCCCACGCTCCAGGCGTCGCGGTTGCCCCAGGAGGTCCCCGTCTTCCAGGCGATCTTCCGGCCGGTGGCGAAATCCATCCAGGACGCCTCCTCTTCGGGGCGGCTGGCGTTCGACAGGGCATCGAAGGTCAGCCAGGATGCCGCGCGGCTGATGGGAATGCGACGTGCCGGCAGGCGCTCCCTCCTGGCGTCGGACAAGTAGGCGAGGTCCTCGTACACCGGGTCGCCGGCCAGCTCCGCCGCGAGATAGTAGTAGGCCCGCGCCAGCGTCTGGAGCGAGATTTCCGCACCGCCCAGGATCAGGGACAGGCCGTAGTGGTCCGCGTCCTTGTCGATGGTCGTGAAGCCCATCCGCTGCAGGATGTCCAGGAAGCGCTCCGCGCCGAACTGCTCCAGCATGCGCACGGAAGGGACGTTCAGCGAGCGCTCGATCACCTCATGGGCGGGTACGGCGCCGTCGAAGCTGCGTCCGAAGTTGTGGGGAGAGAAGTCGTTGTGATGATAGGGCGTATCCTTTACCAGCGAGCCGGGCAGGATTTCTCCCGCATCCAGCATGGCCGCATAGAGCAGCGGCTTGAGGGTGGAGCCGCTGGAACGCGCCGCCGGAATCATGTCCACGTCGGCGCCGCGCAGGCGGGGGGCGCAGCCGCGCGTGTTGCCGTAGTAGGCGCGGATCTCGCCGGTGTGTACGTCCACCACCAGCACGCCCAGGTTGTCCACCAGGTTGTTGTGGTAGCTGTCGAAATACCGCCCGGCGATGGCGTTCACGCGCGTCTGCAGCGCGGCGTCCAGCGTCGTCGCATAAGGACCGTCGCCCTGTTCGCTGCGGCAGCGTTCCAGCAGGTGAAAGGCTGCGTCCGGCATCGGGAGCGGCTTGTCCGGCAGCGGTTCGTCTTTGGCGAGCAGGCACTCCGTCGGGTCGATGACCCCCTTGGCTTCCAGCTTGTCCAGCAGGGCGTTTCGCTTCTCGAGCAGGCGGTCGCGCGAGCGCCCGGGATGGATGAGTCCCGGGGCGTTGGGCAGCACGGCGAGCAGGGCGCTCTCGCCCCAGGACAGGTCGTCCGCGCTGCGGCCGAAATAGCGCCAGGCGGCTGCTTCCAGCCCGACCACGTTTCCCCCGAAAGGGGCGTTCGAGGCATACAGCAGCAGGATCTTCCGCTTGGTGCAGCGCATCTCCAGGCGCGTGGCGAGAATCATCTCGTAGATCTTTTCCGGCAGGGTGCGCGGAGCGCCGGGGCGGCTCAGGCGGATCACCTGCATCGTCAGGGTGCTGGCGCCGCTGACGACCTCGCCCCGCCGGAGGTTCTGCGCCAGGGCACGGCCGGCGGAGAGCCAGTCGATGCCGGCATGCAACCAGAAGCGCTTGTCCTCGCAGGTCACGATGCAGCGGGCGAACTTGTCGGGCACGTGGCCGGCCGGCGGGAAATACCACTGTCCGTCCGCGGAGATGCGCGCACCCAGCAGCGTGCCGTCGGCGGAGACGGCCGTCGCGCTGGGCGGTACCTGAAAGAGATTGTACGGCAGACAGAACAAATACCAAACAATCAGGGCAAGCGGTATCGAAATCGACAGGGTTTTCTTAACTTTGTCCATTGTTGCTGACAAAAATAAACATTTTCCCCATGAAAGCACTCCATTTCCTTCTTGTACTGGCCGCTGCCGCCGGCCTGTCCGCCGCCTGCCAGGGCGGGGGCGCCGGAAAGGGCGCGGGACCCGCAGTATCCGCCGTCCGCGGCGAGACGCAGATGACCCTCAACCCGGAGGGACCGGGCGTCCGCGACGGGGACATCGACCCCGAGATCCCCACCATCCGTTTCATCAGCAAGGGTTCCATCCTGCCGACCGGCGGCAGCCTGGACCTGCTGTTCGGCTCCGTCTCCTATGCGAAGGCGCAGGTGCGCGTCAAGAAAGTGTATAGCAGCAACATCCTGCAATTCCTGCAGCTGGAAAGCTACGAGACGCGGTACGAGCTGTACAAGATTGCCTCGGTGGTGGCCGACACGACCCTGGTCCTCGGTGACAAGGACGCCGGTCACATCCGGGAATGGAAGACTTACGGGCTGAGCCTCGACGAACTCGTGACGCCCGAACCCGGTGCCATTTATCACATCGAGATCCGGGGCCGCGAGCCCCTCGTGGAGGAGGATTTCTGGGACAGCGACAGCTCCTTCGGCGACTATGAGACCTACGGACAGCGCAGCGTGGACCTGCTGGCCAGCAACCTGGTCCTGATTGCCAAGCGCGGCGACAGCACCACCGAGGTCTTCGCCTACGACGTCCTCAGCGGCAAGCCCGTCTCCGGGACGAAGGTCAAGCTCTACAGTTTCGCCCAGCAGGAACTTGCCAAAGGCACGACGGGCGGCGAGGGCCGGGTCTCCTTTCCGGCCGGCACCGACGCCAGTTTCGTGGTGGCCACGAACGGCAAGCAATACGCCTACCTCGACCTCCGGAACGAGAAGGCGCTCTCCACCAGCAACTTCGACGTCAGCGGCACCTCCAGCGAAGGCGGCGTCAAGGCCTACATCTTCGGGGAGCGCGGCGTCTGGCGCCCGGGCGACACGCTGCATGTCAGCGTGGTGACCCTCTTCGACGACAAGCCCCTGCCTCCCGGTCATCCCGTCACCGCGGAGCTGCGCAACCCCGACGGCCAGCTCGTGCAGACCCTCACCGGGAAAAGCAACGCTTCCAACCTCTATCATTTCCCGTTCACGACGGCGCCGGACGCCCCTTCGGGCCGCTGGCGCGTGGACGTGAACCTGGGCGGCCGGACCTTCAGCAAGACGCTCCGTGTCGAGACCATCAAGCCCAACAAGCTGGACATCCGGATGCATTTCCCGGCCGGCTACGTGACTGCGTATCCGGGCGACCACAGCCGCTTCGACCTGTCCGTCGCCTGGCTCTACGGCGCTCCGGGCAGCGCGCTCAAGGTCAACGGCGAGGTGGAACTCACCGCCGCTCCCACCCGTTTCAAGGGCTGGGAAGACTACGACTTCCAGGATGACGCCCGTTCGTTCGAGAAGCAGACGCTCTACTACAAGGACTTTCTGACGGGCGAAGCGGGTGAAGCCGGCATCGACACCCGGATCGACGTCAACAAGGCCGGCACGCCGGGCATGCTGACCGCAGGCTATACCTTCCGCGCCTTCGAGCCGGGCGGCGACTTCAGCACCGGCTATGCCAGCATTCCGCTGTCTCCGTTCGAGAACTACGTCGGCATCAAGACCGAACTGCACCAGGACCGCTGGGGCAGCCGCTTCATCCTGGCGGGCAGGCCCCAGCAGTTCGAGGTCGTCACGGTCGATCCCGACGGCAAGGCCACGGACACCGCCGGCCTGCACGCGGAGATTTTCCACGTGGACTGGAGCTGGTGGTGGGACGCCTCCGGCGAGATAGCCTCCTATATGGCCGGCAAGAGCCGGGAGCTCCTTTACGAGAAGACTTTCTCCACCACGGGCGGCAAGGCCCGTTTCAGTTACGACTGGGCGGACGCTCCTTCCGGACTCTACTATATCCGCGTCACGGACCCCCGCGGCGGCCACGCCGCCTCGATGCTGTGCGAGGTGAACGAGCGCAGTGCCAGCGATGCGTCTGAAGGCGGATCCACGCAGCTGAACATGCTGATTGACAAGGAGAAATACACCGTCGGCGAGACCGCCAGGATCACGATCCCGTCCGCCGAAGGCGCCAGCGCCCTCGTCAGTATCGAGAAAGGGGGCAAGATCCTGGGCACCCGCCGCGTGCCGTGCTTCGCGGGCAGTACGGAGATCCGCATCCCCGTCACCCGGGAGATGATGCCGAACGCCTATGCGACCATCACCCTGATCCAGCCGCACGGCAACGTCCGCAACGACGCGCCGATCCGGCTCTACGGCATCCGGAACATCCCTGTCGAGGACGCTTCTTCCCGCCTCTCCCCGGTGATCGACATGCCGGACGGGGCCAAACCGGAATCCACCCTGCATTTCAAGGTCCGGGAGCGGGACGGTCGTGCGATGAGTTATGTCGTGGTCCTCGTGGACGAGGGGCTCCTCTCGCTGACCGGCTTCAAGACCCCGGACGCCTGGAGCGCCTTCTACGCCAAGGAAGCCCTGCGCGTGCGCACCTGGGACGAGTACGATTCCGTCATCGGCGCCTATGGCGGCCACATCGAGCAGCTGTTCGCGATCGGCGGTGACGAAGAGGGCTCCGGCACGCTCAGACGCCAGGGCGCGGACCGTTTCACGCCGGTCGTGGCCTATCTCGGCCCCTTCGAGCTGAAGGCCGGCAGGACGGCCTCCCACAGCGTTGAGGTGCCGCAGTACATCGGTTCGCTGCGCGCCATGGTCATCGCCACCGACGGCCGCGCCCAGGGCAGTGCCGCCCGGAATGTCAACGTCAAGCAGCCCGTGATGGTCCAGGCCAC
>CAJOMY010000085.1 GCA_905235775.1 uncultured Bacteroidales bacterium
GGCTTGCCAGACAGGTCGTCTTCGCCCCGGAACTCGGCAAGTGGAACTACCTCGTCAAACCGGCCAACTGATGCATCTTATTTTTTACACATTACTTAGGCGATCGCGATGTGCCGCGATGCCGGAATCTGCTTGTCCGGCGTCTTCTTCGGCAGGGTGATGCCCAGGATACCGTTGTTCATGCTGGCTTTGATCTCCTCGACGGCGATGTTGTCGGGCAGGGTGAAAGCCTGGTGGTAGGATGTGTACGAGAACTCGCGGCGCAGGTAGTTGTCGCCCTTGCGCTCTTCCTTGTTCTCGTGCTTTTTCTCGAGGGCGATCACGAGTTCCTCGTCGTTGTCGACGCGGACCGTGAAGTCCTCCCGGGTCATACCCGGGGCCGCAATCTCGATTTCGAAGGCCTTGTCGGTCTCCTTGATGTTGACGGCCGGGGAGGCGAACTGCTTCGCGGGCATTACGTTGAAATCGTCGAACAGGTCTCCGAAAACGCTCGGGATCCAAGCCTGGTTTCTTCTTGCGGGATACATAATCAAATCTCCTATCATTTTAAGTGTTGTTTAACTGTTTTTCCATGTCCCGTCCGGGGGACGCCTTACAGTCTATCAAGACGCAGACCAGGCGGCATTTGGGGACAAATTGTCTTAAAATATCGTTTAAACGCTTGAAAATCAAGACATTTTGTCATTTTGACTGACATTTTTTCAGCGAGTCGCGTGGATTTTTTAAAAATATTTCTTACATTTGAATCCGGTTAGTTAAAATTCCCATAATAAATGGACAAATTCACACAGAACTACGTCGACCGGTTCATGGATGAGCTGGTCGCACGCAACCCTGGCGAAAAGGAGTTTCACCAGGCTGTCCGCGAGGTGGTGGAAAGTGTAGCGCCTTATGTCACCTCCTATCCTCATCTGATGGATCTCAAGATCCTGGAGCGCATGGTCGAGCCGGAACGTGTCATCATGTTCCGCGTCCCGTGGACCGATGACAAGGGAGAGATCCACGTCAATCGTGGCTATCGCGTGCAGATGAACAGCGCGATCGGCCCGTACAAGGGCGGTATCCGCTTCCACGCCAGCGTGAACCTCAGCATCCTGAAGTTCCTTGCGTTCGAGCAGACGTTCAAGAACTCCCTGACCACGCTCCCGATGGGCGGCGGCAAAGGCGGTTCCGACTTCAGCCCGCGCGGCAAGTCCGACGCCGAGGTGATGCGCTTCTGCCAGAGCTTCATGACCGAGCTGCAGCGCCACATCGGCGCCGACACCGATGTGCCGGCCGGCGATATCGGTGTGGGCGGCCGTGAGATCGGTTTCCTGTTCGGTCAGTACAAGCGCCTCCGCGACGAGTTCACGGGCACGCTGACCGGCAAGGGTCTGGGCTGGGGCGGCAGCCTCCTCCGGACGGAAGCCACCGGCTACGGCGTCTGCTACTTCGCACAGGAGATGCTCGCCACCCGCAATGAGAGTTTCGAGGGCAAGACCGTGGTCGTGTCCGGCTCCGGCAATGTGGCCCAGTATGCCACGCAGAAGGCGATGCGCCTGGGCGCCAAGGTCGTCACGCTCTCCGACTCCGACGGCTTTATCTACGATCCGGACGGATTCGACGAAGAAAAGCACCAGTTCGTACTCGAACTCAAGAACGTCCGCCGCGGACGTATCAAGGAATATGTCAACAAGTACCCGAAGGCCCAGTATTTCCCGGGCGAGCGTCCCTGGCGCATCCCGTGCGACATCGCGCTCCCTTGCGCCACGCAGAATGAGATCGAGAAGGCCGACGCGGAGAATCTGGTGAAGGGCGGCTGCTGGTGCGTCGTCGAGGGTGCTAACATGCCCTCCACGCCCGAGGCCATCGCCATTTTCCAGAGCCACAAGATGCTCTACTCGCCGGGCAAGGCGTCCAACGCCGGCGGCGTGGCGACATCCGGCCTGGAGATGACGCAGAACTCGATCCGCCAGAAGTGGACCTCCGAAGAAGTCGACCAGCACCTGCACCTTATCATGTCCGACATCCACGCTGCCTGCCTGAAGTACGGCACCGAGGAGGACGGCTACATCAACTACGTCAAGGGTGCCAACCTCGCCGGCTTCATCAAGGTGGCCAATGCCATGGTGGACCAGGGCCTGGTTTAATCGCCTATGAGCAACAACACGGACTATACACAACTGATGGCCAGGAGGATTCGCCGAATCCTCCTGGTTTGTAACAACTATGACAGTTTCTCCCTGGAGGAGGACGGACACATCGAGGCCCTGATCACGCAGGAGTACTCCGAGCTGAACCTGAGCAACCCGCCCGCCATCGTGCGGGCCGAATCGACCCTCGAAGCCCTGGACATCCTGAAGCGGGGCGAGGGCTTCGACCTCATCATCACGATGTACAACGTCGGCAAGCTCGACGTGTTCTCCTTCTCGCTGGAAGCGAAGGCGATGGCGCCGGACACCCCGGTCGTCCTGCTCTCCTCGTTCTCCCGGGAGATTTATCGCAAGATCGCGGAATGCGACCGCGCCGGCATCGACTATGTGTTCTGCTGGAACAACAGCACCGACGTGCTCATCGCCATCATCAAGCTCCTTGAGGACAAGCTCAACGCCGAGCACGACTGCCTGGAGATGGGGGCCCGCGTCATCCTGTTGGTGGAAGACTCCGTGCGTTATTATTCGACCTACCTGCCGCTGCTGTACCGCCTCGTGCTCCAGCAGAACAGCGAGGCGGTGCGCGACGCGCTCAACGAAGAGCAGCAGTTCCAGCGCAAGCGTGCGCGTCCCAAGATCCTCATGGCCACGTGTTATGACGAGGCCTATGACTATTATCAGAAGTTCAAGTCCAACCTCATCGGCATCATCTCCGACATCGGCTTCGTCATCCACAAGGGCGACCGGCCGGAAGACGAGAAAATCGATGCGGGCATCGACCTGTGCCGCCTCGTCCGGCGGGAGGATCCGATGCTGCCGTACCTGATGCAGTCTTCGCAGGAGAGCATGCGCGCCGTGGCCGAACAGCTCGGGGTGGGCTTCGTGCATAAGCAATCGAAAACCCTGACCCAGGAGGTGTCGGATTACATCGGCCGCGAATTCGGTTTCGGCGACTTCGTCGTGACCGATCCCGATACGGGCGTGGTGACCGCCCGCGCCCGCAACCTCTATGAGTTCGAGCAGGTCATCTCCGGTATGTCCGACCGCTCGCTGCGCGAACTGGCCGACAAAAACTACATTTCCCGCTGGCTGTACGGCCGCGGCATTTTCACGATCGGCGACCTGTTCCGGCCGATCCGCATCCAGACCGACGCCGATGTCGCGCACGTCCGCGAGATGAACCTCCGGATGGTCCGCGACTACCGGATCAGCCAGGGCCTGGGTGTGGTGGCGCGCTTCGATCCCGACTCTTACAACGACGCCATCTGGTTTTCCCGTTTCGGCTCCGGTTCGCTGGGCGGCAAGGCGCGCGGCCTCGCCTTCCTGAACCACATTCTCCAGAAATACGACCTCTACGACAAGTGGGAGGACGTGCGGGTGCTCGTGCCGAGGACGCTCGTGATTACGACCGGATTCTTCGACCGTTTCATCCGGGAGAACGGCCTGAAATACGTCATCAATTCCGAACTCACGGATGCCGAGATCCTCTCGGAGTTCGTGGCGTCCACGCTCCCGCAGGAACTGACCGAAGCGCTGCGCGTCTTCATCCGGCACGTCCGCAAGCCGCTGGCCGTGCGTTCCTCGTCGAAACTGGAGGACTCCTATTACCAGCCGTTTGCCGGGGTCTATTCGACCTATATGATCCCGCATACGGAAAATGAAGACCAGCAGCTGCGCCTGCTGTCCAAGGCCATCAAGAGCGTTTACGCCTCCGTCTATTTCGCCGCTTCCAGGGGCTACATCACGGCCACGGCCAATGTCCTCTCCGAGGAGAAGATGGCTATCGTGCTGCAGGAGATCTGCGGCAGCGAGGACCGGGGTTATTTCTTCCCGACCTTCTCGGGCGTGGCCCGGTCGGTCAATTTCTACCCGATCGGCTATGAGACGCCGGAGGACGGCGTCGCCAAGATCGCCTTCGGCCTGGGCAAGGCCGTCGTCGACGGCGACCAGGTGCTCCGCTTCTCCCCGAAATATCCGCGCAACGTCCTGCAGACCTCCACGCCTGAGCTGGTGATGACGGAGACGCAGCAGGCGATGTATGCGCTCGACCTCCAGCCGGACAAGTTCAAGACTTCCGTTGACGACGCCGTCAACCTGGACCGCATTCCCGTCACGGACTGCACGGAATTCCGCAACTTCTCCCGCGTGGTCTCCACCTACGACTACGAGAATCAGCGCATGGTGGATTCTCCGGCTCCCGCCGGACCGAAATTCGTCACCTTCGCACACATCCTCAAATACAACACCTTCCCGCTCTCGGACATTCTGAACGAACTGCTGGACATCACCCAGAAGGAAGTCAAGTGCGGTGTCGAGATCGAATTCGCCGCCAACCTGGACGTCGGCCCCGACAGTCCGGCCATCTTCAACGTCCTGCAGGTGCGGCCCATCTCGGCCGACGGTATGGACGCCGAAGTGGATTGGAAGGACATCGACACGGGCGGAGCCCTGATCAGCTCCGGCAGCGCCATCGGCCCGGGCTGGATCCAGGGTGTCCGGGACATCGTGTACTTGAAGGAATCGGCCTTCGATGTGCTCAAGACGCGCGAAATGGCCTCTGAACTCAAGGCGCTCAACGCGAAGATGCGCTCCGAAGGACGCAATTACGTCCTCGTGGGCTACGGCCGCTGGGGTTCCAGCATTCCGTCGCTGGGCGTTCCGGTGCAATGGAGCGACATCTCCGAAGCACGCGCCATCGTGGAGTGCTGTCTGGAGAACTTCCGCGTGGACCCGAGCCAGGGCACGCATTTCTTCCAGAACATGACCTCCTTCAATGCCGGCTATGTCAACGTCAACCCCTTTGCCCGCGCGGACGAGTGCTTCGACGCGGCGCGTCTGGACGCCATGCCCGCCGAGTTCGAGACCGGATTCCTGCGCCAGGTGCACTTCGGGGAGGACCTGCAGATCTGCATCGACGGCCGCAGCGGCCGCGCCCTCATCAAGCAGGGATGACATGAAACGGCTGCTGATAACCATCTTGCTTCTCTCCGCCTGCATCCGGACTTCCGCCCAGGTGGCGGCCGTCGGCGCACAGGAATATGTGTCCACGGCGGACGATATCGCGCTGGGCAAGCTGGTGCTGGAGCGGCTGTCCGCCTCCCCGAAGCAGGATGCCGCCTCGCAGATGATCCTTGCCGCGAAGTCCCTGCTGGACCAGCCCTACGAGGCCGGTACGCAGGAGGGCAGGGAAGAGCGCCTGCGCATCTACCTGACCCGCACGGACTGCATTCTCTTCGCCGAGACCTGCCTGGCGCTGGTCCGGACCGTGCAGCGCTGCGGCCCGCTCGCGACTTTCGAGGACCTGGCGCGCACCCTTCAGCGGACCCGTTACCGCGACGGCGCCGTGGACGGATATGCCTCCCGGCTGCACTACACGACGGAATGGATCCGGCAAGGGGAACGCAACGGCTTCTTCCGGGACATCACCGAAGAACTGGGCGGCGTGCCGGACACGCGTCCGCTTGACTTCATGTCCACGCATCCGGACAGCTATGCGCCGCTGAAAGGCGCGTCCTCCTATGCGCAGGAGAACCTCCGGCAGATCCGGGAGATGGAGGCGCGCGTGAGCGCGTTGCCGCGCCACTACATCCCCAAGGACCGTCTCGCCGAGGCGGAAGACCGCATCCGGAGCGGCGACATCCTTTGCCTGGCCACCTCGATCGACGGCCTGGACTACTCCCATGTCGTGATCGCGTACCGGGAGAAGCCCGGCGCCCCGCTGGGCTTCATCCATGCTTCCACCTCTGCCATGAAGGTGATTGTCGAGCCCCGTTCGCTTCAGGCCTATCTTCAGGCCAATAAGCGTGCTCTCGGCATTTCCGTGCTCCGTGTGTGCGATTAGCGGGACGTTATTTCGCAAAAAAAGAGTATATTTGCTCTCGTTATGTCGAATGATAGCACGCTTTTGCAGTACGACCTCGGCCCGGGCGTCGAGGCCTTCTCCACCCGCCGGGATTCTGAACTTCCGTTTCCCGTGGTTTTGAGCCGTCAGGTTCACGGTGTTCGCGTCGCGGTGGTGAACCGCCCGGACATGACGCGGGAGGAGTTGGAAGGGTATGACGCTCTCGTCACGGCTCTGCCCGGCGTCGCCGTCGGCGTGCATACGGCAGACTGTGTCCCCGTGCTGCTCTACGACCCGGTCTGCCGGGCCGTCGCCGCTATCCATTCCGGCTGGAAAGGCACGGTCCAGCGCATCTCCCAGAAGGTCCTGTTCGTCCTGAAGCAGGAATTCGGCAGCCGTCCGGAGAATATCCGGGCCGCGATCGGACCCGCAATCGGCCCCGCCAGTTTCCAGGTTGGCGAAGAGGTCGTCCAGTTTTTCAAGGAGCAGAATTTCCCCTTGGACGAGATCTGGACGTTCCAGCCCGGCTGCAGCAGTGTTCCGATGGCCGACGGACACCATATCGACCTCTTCAAGGCCAACCGCTGGCTGCTTGTGGAGGCGGGCGTCCCGGCCGCCTGCATCCGGGAGGCCGGCATCGACTCGTACACGGATCCCGACTTCTTCTCCGCCCGTCGTGAAGGCTTCAGCTGCGGTCGCACCACCAGCGCCATCCGGCTGATCTGACGGGTTTGCAATGAAATTCACGGTATCATGACGGAAGGAAAAGCCATCATTCTGCTTCACTGCCCGGACCGGCAGGGCATCATCACGGATGTGACGGCGTTCATCACCCGGAATCACGGCAATATCGTTTACTTGGACCAGTACGTCGATACCCTCGACGGTCGGCTCTTCATGCGCATCGAATGGGAACTTGACGGCTTCCGGATACCGCGCGCGCATATCAAAGAGGCCATCGACGACCTCTTCGCCGAGCGTTACGGGATGTACACCAGCCTTTCCTTCAGCGACGAACGGCCGCGCATGGCCATCTTCGTGAGCAAGATGAGCCACTGCCTGTACGATCTGCTGGCCCGCTACCGCGCGGGTGAGTGGGAGGTGGACATCCCCTGCATTGTCAGCAACCACGAAGACCTGCGTTTCGTGGCCGACCAGTTCGGCATTCCCTTCCACGTGTGGAGCATTGCGCCGGACAAATCCAACCGGGCAGAGGTGGAGCGTGCGGAGATGGACCTGTTGCACGCCGAACGGATCAATTTCATTGTCCTGGCGCGCTACATGCAGGTCATCAGCGATGAGATGATTGCCGAATATCCGCATCACATCATCAATATCCACCACTCTTTCCTCCCTGCCTTCATCGGGGCGAAACCTTATCACCAGGCCTACGAGCGCGGCGTCAAGATCATCGGCGCCACGAGCCACTATGTCACCCGGGAGCTGGACGCCGGCCCGATCATCGAACAGGACGTGGTACGCATCACGCACAAGGATACGCCTGACAGTCTTGTGCTGAAAGGACGCGATCTGGAGAAGATCGTACTCAGCCGTGCCGTCACCAAACATATCGAGCGCAAGATCCTGACCTACAAGAACCGAACGATCGTCTTCGGTTAAATAATATTATTCCTAAGTACATGACAAAAAATCAAACACATTGATTTTAGTTGGTCTGAACGGATTGAGGAGGGTGTCTGCGATGAAGTTCAGACCGTACTTGACAAGGCT